>QLUN01000055.1 GCA_018725455.1 Chloroflexota bacterium | reverse complement strand
AAAGGTTTTTGGAGATGTTGGCAATTCATACAGGTCTCCCTTCGGCATCCCCAGCCTTTCCAAAGCCTTCATGATCTTTCCACTCATTGATTTCTCCTTTCCGTCTCTATAATCCCCTCCGCCAGCATTCCATCCAGGGCGAGAACAATGCTTCAGGCTAATACCTGGTTCTCGCAGTGCCACCATGTGTGCTTCTTCGCCTTAGCATGTTGAGTTGTAGGCAGGCATATTGTAACACAGTTTTCCGCAAGAGCCAAGCCTTGCTTTGGGGGGAGGTTGCTTATTCTAAGGGTCGCCCCCTCTAACTCCCTCCCGCCAGGGGAGGGAGAATTAGGCCGCGTTATATCCCTCCTCGAGTGCCTGTTCGTTCGTTGGGATGAACTTGCCTTTTCCGTCCTTCTCCAGCATCTGCGCCATCGCCGTCTTCACCGTCGCCAGCGGAGTGACCTCGGTTGCCTTGATGTAGGCCCCCAGGGCCACCATGTTGATGGCCAGGGCGCTTCCCACCTTGGCTGCCATCTCGTTCATTGGAATGGAGACGACCTTTACATCGGCCCTCATCACCGGGCGCTCGATGAGGGAGCTGTTGAGCACGATGGTCCCACCGCTGGCCACCGTGGACTCGAACTTGTCGAGCGAGGGGAGGTTCATGGCGATAAGTGCTGTGGGATCGTCGGCGAGCGGCGAGGCGACCGGCTCGTCAGAGAGCACGACGGTGCAGTTCGCTGTGCCGCCACGCATCTCCGGCCCGTAGGAGGGAAACCAGGTCACCTCCAATCCGTGGTCCATCCCTGCTTGAGCGAGGACCTTTCCCGCCAGGATAACGCCCTGTCCCCCGAATCCGGCCAAAATCACTGACTTTTCCATCTTACCCCCTGTCCACCAGGTCCCCAAGCGGGAATACCTTAACCACCTCATCGGCGATCCAGCGATTGGACTCCACCGGCTTCATATGCCAACTGGTGGGGCAGTTAGCCAGGATCTCCACCAGCGAGTATCCCTTGCCCTCGACCTGGTACTGAAATGCCTTTTTGATCGCTCGGCTTGTCGCCCTAATCCGCTTCTGATCATAGAGCGATTGGCGGGTCACATAGACCGGGGCGTCAAGCTGGGCAACTATCTCGGCGAAGCGAATCGGATAGCCGGCGAGGCCGGCATCCCTCCCCTCGGGGCAACTGGTGGCCCACTGCCCGATCAGGGTGGTGGGGGCCATCTGCCCGCCGGTCATTCCATAGATCTGGTTGTTGATGAAGATCACGGTGATGTTCTCGCCTCGATTGGCGGCGTGGATCGACTCTGCTGTCCCGATAGCCGCCAGGTCGCCGTCCCCCTGGTAGGTGAAGACGATGAGATCGGGGTTGACCCGCTTAATCCCGGTTGCTACCGCACATGCCCGTCCGTGCGCCGATTGAATCCCGTCACAACGGAACCACTGATAGACGAAGACGGAACAGCCGACCGGGCCGACCACCACGGTGCGTTCTTGAATACCCAGTTCATCGATCACCTGGGCGATGATGCGGGTGATGAGCCCATGGTGGCAACCGGGGCAATAGGTGAACTCGATATCGGCGAGGCTCCGGGGCCGCTCAAAAACTTTGACCATTTTCGGCGTCATAACTGACATATTTCCTTACCTCCCTCAGGATACCTCTGGGGGTGGGCACGATGCCGCCCAGCTCACCATAGAACGGCGTCTCCGCTCGCTCAGCCACGGCCAGGCGCACGTCTTCCACCATCTGGCCGGCGCTCATCTCCACAGTGAGGATCGTCTTGACCCTGTTGGATAGGGCGCGGAACGGTGCATACGGGAAGGGCCACAGGGTGATCGGCCGCAGCAAGCCGAGTTTGATGCCCTCATTCCGTGCCAGCTTAACCGTGGTCTTGGCGATGCGGGCCACCGTGCCATAGGCCGCGATGACGATGGTGGCATCGCCGGTTTCGAACTCTTCGTAGCGTACTTCTTGTGCCTCAATCCTGCGATAGCGGTCCTGCCGCTTGAGATTGATTTCGCTCAGCTCATGGGGGTCAAGGAAGAAGCTGGTGACGATATTGCGTGGGCGTCCCTGGGCCCCAGTGAGTGCCCAGGGCTTGAGCGGCAGGGTCGTCGGGTCGACTGGCTCGCAGAATTCGACCGGCTCCATCATCTGTCCCAGCACCCCGTCCACCAGGACCAGCACCGGAGTCCAATACTTGTCCGCCAGGTCAAAGGCCAGCATCGTCAACTCCGTCGCTTCCGGGATGGTGGCCGGAGCAAGAACGACCATTCGATAGTCCCCATGGCCCCCTCCCTTGGTCGCCTGGAAATAATCACCCTGAGCCGGGGCAATATTCCCCAACCCTGGGCCGCCGCGCGCCACGTTAACGATGACGCAGGGAAGATCGCAGCCGGCGAGGTAGGATATCCCCTCCAGCTTGAGGCTTATCCCCGGACTGGATGATGACGTCATGGTACGCCCCCCGGCCGCGGAGGCACCGTAACACATATAGATCGCTCCGATCTCACTTTCCGCCTGGACAAAGGCCCCGCCGGCCTTTGGCATGTGGGCTGACATATATTCCAGCAGCTCATTCTGCGGAGTGATCGGGTAGCCGAAGTAGCTGCGGCAGCCGGCGCGGATCCCCGCCTCGGCTATGGCATCGTTCCCCGCAATCAAGATCTTCTCACCCATTGCTTCTCCCTTTGCCAGGGGATATCTCGCGGTAAACCTCGATCGTCACGTCCGGACAGGTAAGGGCGCAGAAAGCGCACCCCGTGCAACGATCAGGGTCTTCCATCCGGGTAACATTATACCCCCTCTGGTTATATTCTCCAGAATAGGAAAGCACCTGCCGTGGACAGACTGCAATGCACAGTCCGCACCCTTTACAGCGTTCCCTATCGAAGAGTACCATCCCTTTTGGCATGCTCTACCTCCACTGTTGCGCTCGACGTAGAACTCCTCCCTCAGTTGCTCTCCGCGGCTCGTTAGCCGATAGCCCTCAGTCGTTAGTCCCTCTCCCCACCCCGGACTGCCGACTGATTGACATGTTTCTCCTACAGCCGCTCCAGTGCCAATCTGAGGGCCGTTCTGAGATGGCGGCGTACTGCCTTCTCGGCACGGCGTGCGTTTCGTTCCTGCACTGCTTCCAGTATCCCTGCGTGCTCGGTGCTCATGACTCGCCAGTCCCTGGCAGTAAAGACGCGGGCTATACGCCTATCGAAGTATTGGTCTCTGAATGACTGGATGAGCGAAAACAACTGATCGTTCCCACAGGCGGCAAGCAGCCCCGTGTGGAAGGCGCTGTTGAACTCGATAAACTGATCGCCATCACGATTACGGATGGTCTCCAGTAGGCGCGCATGGTATTCCTTCGCGGTGTTTATTTGCTCCTCGGTAACCCGTTGACAGACCAGCCTTATAGCCATGGTTTCCATGGCCTCCCGTATCTCATACAGATTTCGTATCTGCCCCGGAGAATGGTCGGTAACTATGAGCCCACCGGTGGGCAGTCTACTCAAATAGCCTTTCATCTCCAACTGCTTCAGGCCTTCGCGTGCCGGGGTACGACTGATCCCCAATTTCTGGGCAATCGCTGATTCCACTACCCGCTGGTTAGGACGCAGTTCGCCGCTAATGATGGCCTGTCGAAGCCTGTTGAAGACCTCGTCGGCGCAATTTCTCCTCTGCTGTGATATCATCACCACCTCCAGATTTCAGAATACCTGGATGCATGCCTGCTGGTTCACTGTCGTGCGTACTATTTTATAGGTTAGCTTACCACACAATGGTCTCCCTGTCAAGGAGGCATATCGGTGAAGTCGTACAAAACAGGGTGCGTTGGTGGCGCATTATCGCCAGGGAACCGAACAACAATGCATAGTTTTTGTTGACAATCCCTTCCGTAACTGTTATCTTATAGTCAATGGAACCTTTCAATAAGGAGGTTTGATTCGGGGAATTGATATTGAGGGTTGAAACCTGATGGTTGACGGCTTTAACAATTAAGGAGGTTACGCGATGGGAGCGGAGAAAGAAATTTTCGGATACGCTGATGAATTTGGGCCGCAGAAGGTGATGTATTTTTACAGTCCGAAACTTGATCTACGGGGAATCCTGGTGGTGGACAATACCGCCCTTGGTCCTGCAATTGGCGGCATAAGGATGGTTCCTGATCTGACCACCGAAGAGGTTATCCGTCTGGCCAGGGCGATGACACTGAAGAACTCGATTGCCGGTATTCCCCATGGTGGGGCAAAGGGTGGAATCATCGGAGATCCGATGGCTCCGAACAAGGCAGAGATCATCAGGGCGTATGCCGAATTTCTGCGTCCTCACCAGGATTACATTCCCGGACCAGACATGGGGCTGAATGAGCATTCGATGGTTATTATTCGCCGCCAGACCGGCCGCGCTATAGGGTTGCCTCGAGAGCTCGGGGGGATTCCTCTGAATGAAATTGGTTCAACCGGGTTTGGGGTTGCAGAGGCAGCAGAGATGGCCGCCGGTTACATCAATTTAGACCTGACAAGAGCCACTGGTGCCATTGAAGGTTTTGGGGCTGTGGGAACAGCAGCCTTTCGCTTTCTGACAGGAAAAGGAGTCAGGGTGGTGGCGGTATCTGACATCAATGGCGGCATTTATAACCCCGAGGGACTCAAGTTTGACGGACTGGTGGAGGTCGATCCACAAACGGGCAGGATGACCAAGCTATGGAACAGGAACTATAAGGATGGGCAGCTTCTGAGTGGAGCGGAGCTGTTCAAGCTGGATGTGGACATCCTAGTGCCCGGAGCCAGGCCCGATGTTATCACGATGGGGAATGTTAGGGACATTAATGCCAGAATGATAGTACCGGGGGCTAATATTGCGGTTACATTGGAGGCGGAAAAGTACCTCGCTGATAAGGGCATCCTGGTGGTTCCAGATTTTGTTGCCAATGCCGGTGGTGTGATCACCGGGGTAGTAGAATGGAAAAGAGGGACTGAAGAGGAGGCTTTCCAGACTATAAAGGAAAAAATTCGTCAGAATGTGAAAGCGGTCCTGGATCTATCTTATAAAGAGAAGATATACCCTCGTGAGGCTGCTGAAAGGCTGGCTAAGGAGAGAGTGAGAGAGGCCATGAGGGCCAGACGGAGAACATAGTATGGATCTGGAGGCCACTCTTGTGGACATAACGGCGGTGACTGTCTCACCTGGCGAGTCAGGCAATCTGACTGGCAGGTTTCGCCACTGGCTGCATAACCAATCTGCGGCCGACGGAGGCCGCCACATCAGCAACCTGGGACACAAGCTGTTCGAAATTGTCAAAAGTTAGGGATTGGACGGGGTCGGCTATCACCACCAGCTCACCGCTTCCCAGGGTGACGCCACCCACAGTTATCGTAGTGTCGGCGGGCTGAAAGTCGCGGCTGGCCAGTTTATATGGCTTAAGAATAGGGAATACGTCCTCAACACCGTGCAAGACCTCGAGCATGCCCTGGAGCTCAGGAAACTCATGCCCGATGGCGCCGATCACGGTTCGCTCGACGCCCTTCGATAGGTGCGGCTTGAATCCCAGTTCCTTTATGCGCTCCGAGACTCGGGTGATGTCATTTTCGGTAGCGTCGCTTCTCATGACTAGGATCATTATCTCTTCCTCCGGGGAGCGTTTCTCCTTCGCCACACTTACTCAGGGTTTTCAGGGGGAGAATCCCCCCTAATCACCTACTTTTCATCTAAAGTCTGATGGCTCGAACGCATGCATACAGGACTCATGCATGAGGCGCTGATGGTTTTATTCAGGGGGAGAATCCCCCTGATGATCTTGCTGCTGCTCTGGGCAAGGATTCATGACTTACCGAGGGATAGATTCATCCAGTGGAGAAGGATGGTAGTAAGAAAGAAGCCTGTAGCAACCAGGACGAGCCCGTATAGCGCGGGAACATTGAGAATTCCAATTATATAACCAAATGTAGCAGCCCCGCAGATAAAGCCGAAAATCTTGGCAGTGTTGTGGGCGGCAAGAGGGAAGTTCCCCTTCGCCAGAGCAATGCCAATATCAGTCGAATCGCCT
>QLUN01000054.1 GCA_018725455.1 Chloroflexota bacterium | reverse complement strand
CTTTCACCAGTTTGTTTAGCTCGTCGATTACATCATCGCCTTCGTCACGTTCGAGGATGTTGTCGAAGCTGCGTTCACCGAACCCTGTCAGGGTATGGAACTCGTATGTAGGCTTGTTGAACCCGTTTTCGAAGAGCAGGAAGATTATCAAGGCACCTACGGCGACGTCATCGCGGCCACCTGGGGTTTCCATGAACCACGACAGCCAACAGGCCAGTTCGAAGTGCTCCATTGCCAGCTTCTGCTCATCTTTGACTTCGAAAGGGGTTACATCGCTGTAACGGCGATTGGCTACTTCAGCAAGGTTCTGGATGTCTGCTTTTAGTGCAGTACGCGCCGCTTTGGTCATCGGTGCCTTCGGCAAACCTTCAGCCTTTTTTCCGTGCCTGCGGTAGAATGCCAGAGCGTCCTCTACAGGATCTCTAGACTTTTTTTTCCGATCAGCGCCGTTGATGAATGCCTCGACACTCTTAGCTTTGGCAAAGCGCTCACGTTCACTTTTGCTCATGTTGTCTCTCCCGTGATTGCAATACCGCGATATTGCGGCAGTGCTCATTGCTCCAGCGGAACGAATCGGCTGTTGCGAGCACTAATTTGGGTTACGGCGCAGCGGCGTAAAAAATCTCGCACGCCCATTCGCCGTACTCTTCATCCTCGCCATAAGCGTTGAAGTAATGGCCTGTGTCCACGTCATGGCACTCATCCGACACGGCGTACAGCGTGTCGAGCAACGATTCGGCGTCTTCTTTATTCACGCACTGCACCTTGACGATGCAGTCGTAATGACGCGATTGCTCCATCACGTAGCGGGCAAAAAAGTTGATGTCGGTGTCGCTGGCGGGGTGGTAATTCAGCGTTTGCATTTAGTCTCTCCGGTGCAGCCCGGTGCGATGTGCGACGGGCAGGTGGCTATGGTGGTAGTAATACCTATCTACTACCCGGTTACAATACAAGGAAGTTCGCTGGGCGCAAAAACACCATGTTCAACCCAATGAATGAGCAAAAATCCCCCCTTGCTAGGCCATGCAACACATCAATAATTTCAGAGAAGCATCCCTTCGGCAGCAATCCTGCTGCTCAAGGGACTACAAACATGCTCTCTATCCGCGACCGACTCGCCCACCTGACTAGTAACCCCACCGCCTTGTCTAGCCTGGAAATCATCAACAACAGCCAGCCACACACATCCGCTCACGAAAAGTACCTTCGCGAGATGAGGCTGATCCACAAAATTCCAGAAAATGCCAATGCCTCCGAGTGCTTCACGAGCCTCGCAGAAATGGCAGGCGACTTCGACAAAAAACTGGAAGCAGCCAACTGCTTCCAGAAACCAGCCAAGCCTCATGTCACCACACGACACGAAGCCGAAGCAGCCATGACGCACTCACACCGAACCTGCCTTGGAAACATATCCCAAGATGAGCATAATCTACTCATCATTCGAAACATTAGCGGTCTTGCAAACCTATTAGATGGTGCCTGCAAAGCGAGAAAACTGATCGCCCTAACACGCTATTTTGCCGGCGACTACATGAATTCACCGCTCCAATCAGAACAAATCGCGCACCAAGCCATCAGCATCTTGATGCCATACATCAATGACTACTACGCAGACCTCCTAGTAATCGACCGAGACAGCATCGTAGGCATCCTCGACGTGAGCAAAAAAAATCGGATGTGGATATGGGTCAAAGACAACGGCACAGGCACATGGATGGAGCAGAATATAGCCAACGTGCCAAACACAGCCAGGGTGGTTATTGAAGTGTCAAACAAGGGCGTCAAACAACTCCTGCGAGCCCCTCAAATGGAACTCTCAAAGCGAGCAACACCAAAAGTAGGGCGCACGATCAGCCCATAAAAAAACAACTCAATGACCCACGCCAAAACGTGGGTCATTGCTTTTTTCAATCACCAAAAACAAACACAAACCAGCCTAAACAACACATCCAAAATGGCGCAAAGCGCCTCCAGAGGCGAAGCCTCTCCCGGCCAAGGGCCGACCGACGAACCGCGTGCAGCGGTGAGTCGGTCTGTTCGGCGACTCGAAAGAGGCGAAGCCTCTCCCGGCCGGGCGAAGCCCGTCCCATAGGCGCAAAGCGCCTCCAGAGCCCGAGCGAAGGGAGGGCGTTTAAGACCGTCAATGAATGGGCATATGAGGTCGCTGCCGAGCAAAAAGTAGTCATTGAAGGATGCTCTCTTTCAGCCTCGGGGTTATTGTGATCCGACATAAGGAAACACCCGAGCAGCGCATTGCTGTTCGGGTGTTGGTTATGGAAAGGTGTCAGATTAGACCGCGCTCAGTCATTGAAGTAACCTCCGCGCCGTGGACAATCATATGATCCAGGAGGCGAATATCAATAAGAGAAAGAGATTCTTTGATCATTAAGGTGAGTTTCCGATCTGCCATCGATGGTTCCCCGGAACCAGCGGGGTGCTGGTGAGCGAGAATGCAGGCACTAGCCTTATGCTTTAGAGCGGCTCGTAAAATAGGCGCTATTGGCGTGCTGCATGAATCCAACGTCCCCCTAAAAAGCGCCTCTATTGCTATTATTCGATGCCTGTTGTCAAGGAATAATGCGTGAAACTCCTCGTCTTCACGGCCAGCAAGGCGACCAATTAGAAGCCTTTTCACATCCATGGGGCTTGAAATCGGAACCCGATCAAGCTTTTTAGCCATTAGTGTCTCAAGACGTAGACAGAGGAATGCAATTTCTGCATCTTGATCGATATATTCTTCGCCACCCATTCGCCCTTCTTCAATTGAATTTGTGGAAATTGGCTCATGCGCAATTAGACGCCCCATAATTATGTTTTTCATCTTTGTGTCCGGTAGTGCAGCAAGTTGCTGCACTCACAATGACGCGAGATGAGCGGTCTGCTGTTGCAGCCAATTAGGTGCTGGTTTCGCCGGATTTTGCATGCACCAGCGTCTCATCACCAACGCCGTGCATCCGGCCAGCCTTCCGCTTCTTGCCTCCATGTTTGCCGGTGGACTCCTTGCCGCCAATCTTGGTCAATTGTTTGCCACAGGCCTCGCGGAGTCGCTTAAGCATGAACCACGCTGACTTCTGTGTTATGCCAAGCTGTTTGCCAAGTCGGATGCTGCTGATCCCATTACAATCAGTGGACAGTAGATACATAGCGTAGAGCCACTTGTGCAGAGGGATGTGAGATCGCTCGAAGATGGTTCCTGTCCGAAAGGTGAAGTCGCTCTTGCAGGCGTTGCAGCGGTAGAAGCCATCCTTGCGGGTTGTGATGCGCCTGGACTCGCCGCAGGATGGACAAACGGCTCCATCGGGCCAGCACCTGCTCTCGATGTAGGCCCGCGCCTTTTCGGCGCTGGGGAACACCTCAAAAAACTGGGGCGCTGAGATTGTGGGCTCGGTCACGAGTGACCCCTTGCCGCGCCCCGGCCTGCCTCTTTCTGTCCTGCCAAGATAAGCCGCTGGTGTTTTGCATTGTCGATTTTGCGACGACGAACAACATCCAGATAAACCGCGTGCGGCTCTTTGCCGAAGATGTCGGATACGAGTGAAATCGAGACGATGTAGGTTCCTGTATTCGGGTCGCCCAAATCGCTATCGTCATTGTCTGCGATCCAGATGACCGCGTCTTTGTAGCTTGCCATATCGCTAGCTCCTCTTTTTGCTGAACCAGTTTTCTCCAAAACAAGTAGATCGTACCATAATTTTTTTAGGTAGTCAAGTACATAGTTAAACCCTGCATAGCTTGGTTCTCATAGGAGTACTGAATTGGAAACTTACCTGAGAATCGGTAGCTAAGAACTCATGTATCCATTCATTTGTGATGACCAGATGCCTCGTGACTGCCCACTGGAGAAAACATCAAAATCTTAGGCCTAATGCTGATTTAGCCCCGTGGCAGGAACATCTTGACTGTTGCAGGAGTCGGTTCCTGCAACACTCGCAACAACATTAGGGCGTCCTAATTCCATAGGTGGAGCCGCGCCTTGACGGCAAAAAGTAGGGTTACACCGCCATGAACATGAACGAAGCTGCCGAAACCGAAGAAATTGGCCCCGAAAAAGGGGTATTAGACAGGTTGAAGGTAGTATTGGAATGGATGAAAGAAAACGCAATCACCAAGATTGAAACCAAGGTGGTTGGTGGGGGTGACGAGGGGCACTTGGAGTACATCACGCATTACAAGGATGGCGAGGAGTACGATCTGGAGGAGAGTGAGGATAAATCCTTTGAGGCTAATAATTTCAAGTGGATCCTCGAAGAAGCGGCGTTTGACCTAGCCTACTGGGATGCCGTCAATAATGATGGCGGACAAGTAGATTTGGAATTAAATGTGGATGGAACGTACAGGGTAACTGGCGGCTGGTACGGTGGCTACACTGAAGCAGATCCATTAGATGGAAGGATAGAAATCTGATAAAATTAAGAAAACAGCGTCCGGGAAACCGAGGCGCTGTTTTTTTCTTGAAGCGCGTGCAACAGGGCTTTATTCAGGAAGAGTCAAAAGGTGTACCGTAATTCGCGGGAATCCTGAGATTCATGCCATGATCACCAATGCTTCACTAGCAGTCTTTGGCGGACGAACATTCGCCGACGCAATGAGAAAAGCAGCAAAAGGGGTTGATGACCCCTGCCTTGGACGGCTCGCAGTTGAGCACGTCCAAATCTGCCCCCAAAACCTTGGGCAGATGACGGAGCAGCTTGCAATTGATCTGATGGATGCATACCCGTATACAAAATTCCGGTTGCACGCCAATGTGCGAGTCTTGCCGGAGCGCAAGGTAATCAACCTAGACGCCTTTGACGGGCGCGATCCCTATTGGCAAGCATTGTCAAGAATCAATAGCAGGCTCGGAGCACATGGATACACCGCCCATGCGGGCAGGCGCGACTCAGGAAAGAGCCTTGCCGAGATCTTCGAATCCACGAAGAGGGCAGCAGATCTTTTCAATTGCAGAGTGGGTGTCGAGGGAGGTTATCCCACGCCAAAAGGCGATCCGTGGATTCTCTCAACCTGGCGTGACTACCAAGCAATGCTAGAGTCTGGTGTTGACTATGCGCTTGACCTCTCGCACATAAAGATAGTGGCCACACTATCTCGCCAGAGGGAGGATGGCTTGGTTCGGGAGATGCTGGCTTCCGAGCGATGTATGGAGGTTCACCTTTCCGACAACTGCGGGAGGGCGGATGAGCACAGAATGTGCGAAGTCCGCCCCTGGTGGTGGCAGTTTTTGGGAAACATCCACCCGAGTGCGGTTGTTTTCAGCGAAGGCGCTCCGCCCAAGCTGAGGCAGGCTCACTAAAACCAAAAAAGCGCCCTTCATTGAAGGGCGCTTTTTTTTCGACAAGATTTCACAAAGTCGTCACAAAATGAAGTTCTGAAGCAGGTGTGGAGGGTAGAATTTGCCTGAGCAGTTTAGCACCCCACCCTGAGCAGTTTAGCACCCCACCCTGAGCAGTTTAGCACCCCACCCTGAGCAGTTTAGCACCCTTTTTTGCTCAAAAAAAATGACGTAACTTGTTGTTTTAATTGGGTTTTTACTTGTTTTCACAATTTGTGTTCTATGCTCTTCTCTAGGTATCTTCTATGAGATACCTAGAGAAAGCGATCCGCCCCACCTGGCGGTGGCGGACGCTTTCTCATGAGAGCACGCCACGCCCCACCCGGCGGCTCTTTGTTGCAAAAGAGCAACGCAAAAAAATTGCGGGTAAAAGCCCTCCATCCACAAAAAGGTCTAGGCATGGGGCGCAGGAGCCGCTGGGAGCCGCTCTCAAGCTCAGGGGCCGGCCAGCGCAACTAGAAGCCGCTAGAAGCCTCTAGAAGCCGCAAGGGGTGGCATGATCTCAATCAGATCACCTGCACACTGATGACTGCTTCGGGGTCGGTCGTACAGCGCGCGATGAGCCCGTCGTAGTCGACGCCTCTGAAACATGGCGACGGGTCGCGGTGCTCGGCAATGGCCTTCGACAGCACCCTCTTGACCTCCCAGGCGCGATGCCCTGACCTTGTCCCCGAGAAACGTACCCCTTGCTATTACTCTGGCAAGTCGCACGGACGCTCGACACCGCGTCCTCGCCCTTCGGCTTCGAGCTTGAGCGA
>QLUN01000053.1 GCA_018725455.1 Chloroflexota bacterium | reverse complement strand
CCAATCAAAATAACAACCTGAATCCGTGACATCGGGTCTGTCAAATCAACTGCGTAACCGGGTTTGTAACAGGTCGGCCAGCAAATCAGAATTGGTAGCGTGCACCCAAAAACCATCGCCGGTCGAGCTGCGTTGTGGTGTGCGGAATATTCTGCACAGATACAATTTCCAGTCGCTCACTTGTAAGATTAAGCACTTGAAACTGCATGGTTAAATTATCAGTAATCGAATAGTTTGCGGAAAGATCAAGCTGACCATAGTCCTGTTGGAACTCCGGCACACCGAAGGAACCCGCAAGGCTTTGGGTGAACCGCTCCCGCCACGCATAAGACAGGCGGGCGTCGAGCTTTCCGTCATCATAGTAAAGAATGACGTTAAAACTGTTTCTCGAGAGGCCCGGCAAGCCGTGCGAGATTGCTGCATCATCGCCCTCCTCAAATGCGGCGTCGCTTGAAGCGAACGTGTAGTTGAAGATGCCGCCCATGTTCGACAGCGGGCCAGGCAGAAAATTGAACCGTGACTGAGCCAGAAGTTCAATGCCGTTGATCGTGGACTCATCCCCGTTAACGGGGACTCGAAAGATAATCGGCGCAGTAACATCAAGCCGGGTGACCTGCGACTCAAACGTCCTGTTTTCAGTGACCGTTCCAGAAACGATCAGCCCATCAATAGACTTGTGGAACGCGTTGATCGCCACGAGACCCTCTTCCGCAAAGTACCACTCCACACCGACGTCGAGGTTGTCAGAGGTAAAGGGCTGCAAAGCCGGGTTTCCTGCGCTACCCGAGCCACCGCTCGCGTCAATGCCGCTGAATGTTTCAGCAACTCGCAGGTCAAAGAGCGTTGGTCGCGATAAAGTCCTGGAGTAGGCCCCGCGCACAATCAAATCACCATTGACGTTGTACCGTGCGGTGATGGTCGGTAGAAATCTCTGATAGTCGTTTTCGACCGTCTTTGCTGTGGAGATATTGTTGCCAACCGAGTATCCCGAAGACGTCTGCCGGGTATCGATGTAACGAAGTCCGGCATTTACAAGCAACTTGTCGAGCTCGAAAGTTGAATCGGCATAGAGTGCAACAGTATCCTCGGTGCCGTTGAATGTCCGCGTCGCCGCATTCGCCTGCAGGATCCGAAGCACCGCACCGTTGATCGCCGCACCATCAATGTTGACGTTACTGAGCGGACCAGTGATCGGCGTAAAGTGGCTACTGAAGTTATAGCCATTCGGCAGATAAAGCGAGAGAATACGCTGCGGATCAGCCGTGATGATTGTATTTGGAAACCGTGCCGGTGCACCATTGATGTTGAATGGGTTGACGACGAGCGCATCGCCTAGGGTTGGCAGCCTGCGTAGGTCAGTGGACGCCGTTGCACTCTGGATTCGGGCCTCAAATGACCTGCGATCTATTTCTCTACTAGACAGGCGCGCACCAAAATTGACGCGAGAAAGAGCGCTATTGTCGAAGTGGCGTGTGACGTCAAGCTTGGCGCTAAGTTCATCGTCCTTGTCCTGCGTTGGGCGAAGCAGGAACACGTTGATGAAGAATTCTTCAGGATTGGAAGCGGCGGAATAATCCGTGCCCGGTGTCGAGAATTCGATGAAAGGACCGTTGATCTGGTAGGAAACAGGAAAACGTGCTGGAAGGCCTGTCGCGGTGTTACCGCGGGCGAAGGACAGCAAATGGCCGGTACGATCCGTCTCGCGCCTCGAATAACCTAGCATAGGCGTGATCTGCCAACGATCATTGGGAGTTATGTCTATTTTCGTAGAGATTTGGTTAAATTTTTCCGTGCCTGACAGATCATTAGACGCAATTCGCTGTTGAACCGTACCGAGGGTTCCTGATGTCAGAACGCCACCTACGATGCTATCGTTCCCAATCGACAGAATGCCGCTTTCCGGCGGCGCATCGGCCCGGGTGAAGAAGCGTTCGGAGTCAATCTCGGCATAAATACCATCAATCGTGAATTCGAGCAGGTCGTTAGGACGATACTGGATGCCTCCTGTCAAACCTAGCGTTCGACGATCTTCAACATCGACCTGATAGTTTATGGTCTGAGGCACAAGTGCACTCAGTTGTGCAGGTGTCGCATTTGCCCGAAGGGCAGGGGTCGCCGCAGCCATTAGAGGGCGCGCGCTAATACCACCATTGCTGTCGGATTTGAACGCTGCGTCCGAGTATGCGATCGATGCGGTAATCCCCAGCTTGTCATCCCAATTCTGGCTCATCACTAAAGCAGCGCGCGGCGTGGTCTTTTCAGCGGTTTCGCTGGTCTGCGCCTGAGCAGAAGTAGAAAGATTGAAGCCTTCCCGGTCAAAGGCCTTAGGGGTTGTGAGAGAAATAATACCTGCGAGGCCGCCCTCCGTATCGCCAGCTGTCGGCGTCTTCTTCACCACGACGTTGTCGAAGAGCTCCGAAGCCAGGATCTCGAAGTTGAAACCGCCGCCAACGGAACCGAAGTCGCCCCCGAAACGCCCGGAAGTCCCATTGTTGGTTCCGGTTAGTTCGTTGATAACGACCCGAGTGAACTCCGGGCCCAATCCACGCAAGTTGATCGATTGGCCATCACCAGTGTTGTTGCGAAACAGCGTAACACCCGGAACGCGCTGGAGAGCTTCGGAAATGTTCAAATCTGGGAACCTGCCAAGATCCTCGGCCGAGATAGCATCGATAAAGCCAGCAGCCAGTCTTTTCTGTTCGATTGAGTCGATGATGCTTCCTCGAACACCAGTAACGATCACGGCGTCCAGCGTAGCAACTTCCTCTTCAGCCGCATCGGTGGCTATGACGTCCAGCTCGGCGGCTTTTATTTCCGCCGTATCGGCATCATCAACAGAATCGGCGGCTTGAGCGTAACTATGACCCGACGCCAAAAGCGCAATCGATGCACTCGCCAAGAAAGTCGATCTTGTCAGGTCGCGAATTAGGTTGTTCATGGAGGACCTTTTTGTATGTTTATATGAAAAAGCCAACTTGACCCCATGACCTGTTAGGGGAAAATAGACGTTTTTTTCTCGAGAGTTAATTTAGCCGATTAACGATATTGATATGCAGTGTAGTTCTATAGCGCCCGGATCACTTTCTTTTCAACGGCCTGCCACCAAATAGTGGCGCAGGTAGCATTCGATCTAAATCACCTCGACGAAGACACCCATTGATGATACTTTTGCAGTCTGTGCATATTTCTCTCATCCGGCTTATGCGTAGGTTGCAAACCACATCAACCTGTGCTTGGTTGCAGTTCGATTCGGCTCCATTTTGATTAACCAAGACTGCGATTATGTTGCTTACCCTGCACGATCTGCGCGCTCCATATCGACAACGATGAGATGTACGATATCAATGTACTTGACATTCTACTGATAGATCTGCTGATCGGGCAGCGGGCATTCTATTTATCTTCTCGGTTTCTACTCCGACACTACTGAGTGTAGTTAGCGTGTACGTCACTTTGATTACGTCGGAAGGCCGCTGAAGGTTCATTCTGGTCAATTCGCATCATCATAAAGAATGATCGCATCCGCCACTGGCCGGGGTCCTGACGGATCAGATGGACTGTTTACGATACGTCCATTGACGATCATGGTTGAGGAGCCACCGCCATCTAGATTGAGCGCGTCTTCGGCACCAAGGGCGCGCATAACCGAACGCAGCTCTGAGATGGTCGCGCCAACGCTTACTTTTTTTTGCCGGCCATCGATCGTCACCAATAGGAGACGTCCGTCGCCGCGAATGCCCACAGCGGTTCTAGGGGCCCGAAGGTTGATCCACCGGTGGATTTCATCTGCGCGTGCTGAAGAGGTTCCAAGATCAAGGGGCCATCCTTCAATGTGCGCGCGGTCGATATTTTCACTGCCTCTTAGGAGCAGGGGGGCGCCATTGACAGCGAACACATCTGTTCCTCCGTCGCCGAATTCGTTAAGGATCCGAGTCGATGTGCCCGGCGTCAAAACATGGGCGAGCTCAGATGCACGGTCGCCCGTCGCGGCAATGACAAATCCGCCTTGTGCAGCCCAATCTTCGGGAATTGCGGCGGACACGAGGCCTAGGTAGTTTACAAATACTCGGAAAGGAAGGTTCGAATCTAGCGCGAAGCCTGCCATTGACTCGAGAATGATAATCTCGCCGCTATCGCTGCAGGTGGCATCATGTACAGCCATAGATGTCGGCACGTCGCCGGCGTTTCCACAATTTCGCGTAAGACCAGGCATTCTGTTGATCCCGTCAACAACAAGCTTGGTTCCGTCTGGAAGCAGCAAACGCACTTCAGCGTTCATGTCGGCGATGCGACCCGAGACCTTTGGTTTGTTCGCGAGCACAAGAATAGCGCGACCGTTCAAAGGCTCGCTGATAATCCGGCCTCCGACCACGGTAAGACCGGCAACGTCGCCGACGATTCCATCTGCCTCATGCATGACAAAAAAGCTGGCATTTACAGCTGCGATCGCCCGCGCGCGCTCGGCGATGGCCTGCACGGGCTCCAGTCCGGCGAGCACATCATTAGCTAGTTTGACGGCAATACGGCCAGCGAACAGCGAGGGATCGATTTCTAGGACATTAATTTGCCATGGGCCGTTATCGGAACGGGGCGTCAGGCCGATGTCTTGCGGTTTGAAACCACAAGCCTTGAAGGCAGGGTAGGACACATCTGAAACAGCGGCTTCCAAGGATGGAAAAATGCTGCCGTTGATGATGCGATAAGTAAGATCGGGCTGACCCGGGTATGCATATCGGTCGAACGTTACGAGCGCACTGGTACGGGTGGTAAGGCAATTTTTGAGTTCGGAAAAATCGGTTTCGGACAGTAATGGTGGCGATCTCAGTGTCCAGCTGCTCACTGGCTTCGATTTCGAGAAGCGGCGAATTGTTTGCAGAGTTACTCCTGGCGCAACCACGGTCGTCTCGTGAGCCTCTACGAGATCCCCTCGCCCCAAAGGCAGCGAATCGCGCAACGCTCCGTGGCCAAGCTCGAAGTCCGATGTTGAACAGGCCGTAAGCGCAATCACAGCTAACAGAGCGCAAACGTGTGGAATGAGCGAACAAATAGGCTGTAGCTGAGGCAGCCATCGCGGTGGCAGGAGCATTAAATTACCCGCGACCTAGATTGATAAAATTCATTATGGCCGCGATCACGCCGGAACGAAAATTAAAGACCAATGATCCGCCGGTAACAGTCTCAACGCTCTCGAGCGGTGCCGAGAGGATAGTATTGATTGATGTCAGTGAATTGACTTCGCTGAAGTAGATGTCGCGGCAGCCATTCACAAGGGTCGGGTTCCGGGGCGGTTTCAGGGTTGTTTGATCGGAGCGTCGGCGCAGCGATTAACTAGACCGCGTGTTCAGCAGAATTCTCAAGTGGGCTTCGTCGGACAGAGTTTCTGCGCGGACAGCGTCGCCGACGATGCGGTTAAAGTCGAAAGTTTCCTGGCGATGCGCGAGCCAGTGACAATGATCTCTAGGAACTCTGCGGCATCTTTTCTGTCCCTGCCCGGCGAGTCTAAAATGGCTTGCATTGACGTACGCCTCATGCCTAGCGGATACGGCAACCGCCAACACAAAAACCGAAAATCGCGTCTCGACTCCTAGCACCTGCCACTTCATCTTCCCAAGCCCGGATGAGGTGCCTATGGGATACTCACCCTAGTGCGTGGATGTGTCGGCGTGATTACGCTTCGACGTGGATCGCAACTTGCTAGCCTCAAGCTCCAAGTGCAACGCCCAGACCCCAAGGTTAGGGTATGCCCAAGATATATATCCACCTCTCAGCCGAGGAGCGCGGTCTGATCATGGCCGAGCGGCTTCGCGGAAGTTCCAACGCAGCCATTGCGCGGATGCTGTGTCGCTCGCCCTCGACGCTCTCGCGTGAGCTACGTCGCAGCGGCGACGGTGGCCAATACAACGCCACGGCATCGGGCGCGGCCTATCGTGATCGACGAAGGTCATGCGGACGCCGATGCAAACTTCAGGATGGGACAGCGATGCACGCGTTCGTCCGCAATCATCTGCTGTATCGCTATTGGTCCCCGCAGCAGATTGCGGCGATCTATGCGCATCCCAAGGGTGCGCTACGCGAGGGCATGATCGCCGCGCTGCGCCAGGCA
>QLUN01000052.1 GCA_018725455.1 Chloroflexota bacterium | reverse complement strand
CTGCGACTGTTGGACTGCGCCACCGCAACTTGAAGGCCATGAACTGTCGTGATACAGTGAATAGTAACAGTTGACAGGGAGATTTGCTATTAATGTACTGGAGAATGCCTCTTAGCACACGGCGCGGCGCCGGGGCTTGGGGAGACAGAGAGCGGGTGGGTGATCGAGAAGCGGGGATATAGCCTGGCACTGATAGGTGTTTGGGGTGGAGGAAACGATGCCAAGCTACAAATGAGTCGATAGCTCATGAGATGGGGAATAATATGAGTCTTTACAACTTTACCGGCAATCCTTTCGTAGACACAGGTTTAAGTGTCGTTGTGGCAAAGGCACGTGAAGCAGGGTGGTCGGGGCAATTTGTTACTGATTTAACTCCGGAAGCCTTCAGGATGGCGGTAGGCAATGGGAAGTGGCTGGCAGCAGCAAGTCGTCGGCTCAAGGCGTTCATGATGATCGTCGGAAAGAACTCGCCACTTACAAATTACATGACTAACCCCAGTCTCCGAAAGGAAAATGCAGGCAAGCTCAAGCCAGAAGATGATAAAGGCTGGCAAGAGTATACAGAGATTGTTCAGGGACTCTTAGCGGAGGCAACTACCGCTCTTAGCTCAAACGAAATGTGTGAATGCTGTGGTGAGCGTCCGCCCACCCGTGTATTGGCAGACAATGGGAAAGAAATTGGGCGCGATTGGTTCCCGCTCGCAGGCAGTCTAGCAGGAGCGGAATCATTGCCTGCTGCCAGCCGCTCACCGAAGTTTTGCGCAGTATGTTTGTTGGCAATACAGATGTTACCGTTAGGTGTGACGTTGCTCAACGGCAAATTGGCATGTTTTCATTCGACAACATGGCAAATCACACAGTTTCTGGTTGAAGACTTCTATCGCGAAACAATGGCCAGCCTCCATGCATCATCAAGCCAGGACAGAGTCGCCGCATATGGTGCAAAAGGCGGTTCAGCACCCACAGCTCTTATTCTCTTGCGTCGGTTTAATGACTTACGAGCCAGTAAGCGAATATTAAACCTGCCGGCTCATACGGCACTATATATCTGGCTTTTCACCAACTCTGGACAAAAGCCCGACTGCGACCTCATCGAGATTCCCAATCGCTCTCTGGTATTCTTGTGGGAAGCTGCGCAATGCTATCGGGCAGAAGTGGAAAGCTTGCTCCGGCAGGAGGCGAAAAAGCCCGATTACCAACTTTTGGAGTGTATTCGCCGCCAGCGTGACTACGAGATGCTCTATCCTTGGCGTGACAAATCTCCAGCCAGCAAGGAATTATTTGAGCTATATCAAACGCAAGTCTTGGGATACCAGGTATCTTCTTTGCGGGTAGCAGAAAAAATGGCCTATATGCTCAAGCAGCGGTGGCAAACTACCAAAGAAAAAAAGTTGCTGCAGAAGCTCATCAAAGAAAAGGCCAACGGCAAATCGGACTTGCGGGGAGTTGTCCGGGACTTCTCGATCGAGTTAGCAGGAGAAGGTCTGTTGGCGCTGGAGGAGTATGTTCAGCTTTTCCCGGCTGAGACACGCCGTCCTTTGCGTGCCCAGACACACGGCTGGAAGTGGATTTGGTTCTATCTTAATCACCAGGATTTGAAGGCAGATGCCAGAGCAACAATACCGACGGAGGCTGTCATGTTTACCAACCCGAAGATCAAGAGATTCGCGCACGATGTTTTCGATTACTATTTGGCCCGGCGTGGACTGGAGCGCATCAAGAAGGATATCCTTGATGCCTTCCGCCGAAATGCCATCACAACGGCGGATTTGCAGCGATGGTTTTGCTACTTGGCAGAAGCAAGGGAAGGTTACAGTAACGAAGATTGGGACGATCTCTGCCGCGACGAGAATGGCAACAATGTCACAGCGGAACTCCGTTTCCAATTCCGGCTGGAGACTGCAAATCTCTACCGCCAGGCGGTCACCGGGCAACAGGCAAAATCAAAATAAAAGGAGGGTTCAGCATGAGCAACAAGACTTTGACCCACATAGTTGGCACGTTCCTCATTCAAGCAGAGGGTGCATTCTTGAATGGAGCAGGGCTAGCACCAGGTGAGGACCGGAATTTCACAGTGCCAAAGACGTTCTACGACTTTCGTGATCGCGTTCCCTATGTCTCTGCACAGGCATGGAAACGCTGGTTGAGGAATACCTTTCAGGAAGAAAACCCCGATGAGCCTGCTGCAGAGTTAGTGGGGATTATGGTAAGCGAGACAGGTGCAACATCAAAAATCGGGACGAAGATGGATCCTATTGAGTATGCGGAAGACGACATCTTCGGCTACATGCGTGCGGAAAAGGGCCAGGGGCGAGTTCAGAGTGAGGGAGGTGGAGAGGAAATCCGGGACGAATTGGACGAAGACAAAGGCAAGAACACCCCAATAGCGAAAGGTAAAGAAAAGACCCTGGCAGTTATGCGACCAGCTCCCTTTGCGGCCTCGATTTTGACATCGCTCCGTAAATCCGGCTGGGAAGGCATAGATGAAGGTTTCGTCCATCTCAAGGAAGGTACCCCATTGCCATACAAAACTCGGTTTTATAACACACAGTTGCAAGGTGTCTTCGGATTGAACTACTCGCGGCTAGGCGTCTTTCGCAACGAGGGTGATCGCATAGAACTGGATCGGCTTCTGGTGGACCGGTATTCCCAAAAGGGCATCCTCCGCAATCCTGATTCAAATCGCAAAATATATGAGATGATTGAGAATCCACGCAAAGACCGCGCTACAAAAATCCTGAGAGCATTGGCAGTGCTGCGCGGCGGTGCCAAACTAGCAGCGTTTGCCGTGGACGTATCACCAAAGGTAGTTATACTGGCTGGCCTTACTTGCGGCAACCTCATCTTCAATGACTTATTTGAAGACACCAAGGAGGGGCCAAGATTAAAGCTCGACACCATTCAGCAGGTGCTTGATGACTATGCTGCCCGTGTAGTGACACCCGTGTTCATCGGCATTCGTACCGGCTACTTGAATCCTGGCAACGAAAAGGACTTGCAAGAGTGGGTGGGAGACAGAGCGGGAAAGCAACCAATAGTGAGATTGCTGAGCCCTCCGCAAGCTATTGAACATCTGACGGGGTTGCTACCATGAAACTGTTGCACGTCCGATTGGAGGGGTGGACAGCAACCTTCCGTCTCCCCTTGCTCTATTCCGGCACCGGACTTACTTCACCCCTGCCACCCTACAGTACCCTGCTCGGATTGATGGGTAGTCTGGCCGGCCATGAAATTGCAGCGGGCGAGATACGTAGCATTGGCTTCGTCTTTGCCAGCGAGGGGGTAGCCGTCGATTTGGAGACGACCTGGTGCTTTGAGGCCGATCGGCGGACTGGTCGTCTGAAATCAAAGACACAACGAGGTATTGCCAAACGTCAATTTCACGTACGGCCTAAGCTAGATTTATATCTAGACAATCTTAACTTACTAGCGATCTTCGAACATCCCGCCAACCCCCCATGCTTGGGGCGATCTCAGGACCTGGCATGGATCGTAGGCAATCCCGAAGAAGTTGAAGCAACTCCTGTGGAAGAAGGAATTGTGCGAGGCACCTTGCTTCCTTTCCCTGAGCCAAACGCCGGTGGCTTGATCTTACGCCTGCCTGATTACTTCGATAACAGCGATTTGGGCTACACGCGTTCTATTGAGAAGTTAGGCATTTACCAGGCCATCAAACATGATGCGCCCGCGAGGATACACCGCACCGGGCTCTTTAGCGTTACGGGTTTACCGAATGATGAAGCAATTTACTTGCACTCCCTGATGCCTTCATAAGGGAAAACATCACATGCGCTCCGAAAGTGCCAAAGACTTTTGGGCAAAAGACGACGGCGAAACGCTGCTTGAGCATACATTAAATGTAATACGCGTAACGCAGCACGTCTGTGCTGCGTTACCGTTTCCAAGAACAGAGCGACAATATCTCATCGTTCTGTTGGAACAACTTGCTGTATTTCATGACTTAGGCAAGTGTGCGTCTGGTTTTCAAGCTGCATTGCGCCGAAAATCATCCTGGGGTCACAGGCATGAAATACTATCTACCGCCCTGGCCACGCTATTCAATCCACAATTGGAGCCCCAAGCACTCTTTGCCATTCTAACCCACCACCGCAATCTGCCTGCGATAGGTAACGAACAAGAAAAATGCTTGCCCGATAACGAACTGCCCTTTGAGGCGGGGCCTGCATGGCAGGAAATGTTGGAGGAATTACGCCAAAATGAGGTAGCGTTACGAGCATTGATCGAAGCACTCGTTGACAGCAGAGGATTGATATTGCCTTCACTCGCACTAGACCAGCTTGACTGTCTTGGCTTGCCAGAAGCGTGGCTCCGACGCTCATACCAACCTCGCATGGTGGACGCAGTGCAGCGACGACGGGCGAGCCTATTGCGGGGGTTACTGATGACGAGTGATCATATGGCCTCTGCAGGTAAGAATATAGTGCCCAAAGTGCTGCGATTGGCAGATTTTCGCAGGAAAATTGAGCAGTATGAACTCGGAGATAAACCTATTCGTCCATTTCAGGAGCGCTGTGGGCAACTTGACGGTGACATCATTCTCAAAGCACCGACTGGGTCAGGGAAGACATTTGCCGCTGGCTTATGGGCAATCCACAATCAGACAGAAAACGGGCGGCTCTTCTATGTTCTCCCGCATACAGCGAGTATTAATGCCATGTCTCGCACATTGCAAAAGTGGTTCCCACCTGAGACCGTGGGCATCTTGCACCACCGCAATGTCGCATTCCTTTTTGAGATGATCGAGGACGATAATCCTCTAGAGCGAGCAAAGATGGCTCGCCTGCGTGCTAGTCTCACTCGCGAAATTTATCACCCCATTCGCGTATGCACGCCTCATCAACTCTTGCGTGTTGCGTTACGAGGCCGGGGTTGGGAACTTGGCTTGGCCGAGTTTCCTAATGCCTGCTTTGTCTTTGATGAAGTGCACGCTTATGACCCCTTGCTTGTTGGCTTGACGATAGCAACGGCGCGTTGGCTCAAGCGCATGGGAGCAAATTTCCTGTTTGCCTCGGCGACACTGCCTGCTTTTCTAGAACAACTTTTAATTGAGGCGTTAGGTATTACATCGGATCATGTGATCACGCCCAATCGTGAAAAAGATGGCGATCGTCAGATATGTGAGAAGATTCGACATCGTGTCGAAGTGCGGTCAGGAACACTGCTGGAATCTCTGCCTCAAATCGCTCATGAAATTTCGAGGTCTGCAGAGAGCGCACTGATCGTGTGCAACCATGTTGCCACTAGCCAGACAGTCTGGAGAGCGCTACGCGAAGAGTATGATTTGCCAGCAGCCCTGCTGCATGCACGGTTCAACAGTCGTGATCGTGCACGCATTGAAGGGGAAATCACCGGCAGGGAACCGCCACAGGTGTTGGTGGCAACACAAGCCGTCGAGGTGTCTCTCAATTTGAATTATGGGAAAGGATACATCGAACCTGCTCCAGCCGATGCGCTGGGACAACGGTTCGGACGCATCAATCGTCAAGGTGCACTCCCACCGGCCCCTGTCGTTGTTTTTGAGCAGCCTTCGGCAGGACACCTATATGATGAAGTGTTGACACAACGTACCGTTGAGTTACTGGCTCATGTAGGGCTACTCACTGAACAAACATTGACTGAAGTCGTAAACGAGATCTACGAGAACGGTTACGAGGGGGTATCGCTGGCGGATTATGAAAGCGGTTTGTCCCATCCTGCCATTAACCATTTTGAGAATGATCTGATAGCGGGGACACATCGTGATTGGGTAGAGGATATAATCGCAGACAAGCAGGTAGAGGTTTTACCATTCGAGCTGTTACCTGAATATCAATCGCTGATAAAAGAGAGGCGGTATCTCGAAGCCGGGCTATTGTTTGTGCCCATTCGATTGCGGCAGCATTTCAAAATCTTGCGCGAAGGTACCCTACGCTATGATCCCCAAATACGCGAGTGGGTAACAACGCTGAGATATTCGTCTGATAGCGGGTTAGATTTGGCTAGAGAGATAGACTATATTCTATAATTTCTTCTAATCGGGCTGGGCACAACGAAGCGAAACCTGTCTCACTCTTCAGAAGAAGGTTACCATGCTACGAGAGCTTTGTTCTTTCCCGAGGGCTTTCCGACTTGAAGACATCCTGCGGCAAAGGGAG
>QLUN01000051.1 GCA_018725455.1 Chloroflexota bacterium | reverse complement strand
CAACTCGCCACCTGAGCGCCAATAGGATGGCGGTGCACGCGGCAATCACAATGGCAAAAAGCGACAGTCCCAGTCCCTCCAGCCACCTGAAGAAATCGCTCAAATAGGGGGAGAACATCGCATTCCAGTAGGCAAGGCTGTAAAAGAAGCCCATAGGGCGGAAATCTCGATTGATCTCCTCCGTCGCTCCTTGAAGGGATTTCAGGAACCAATCGAGCCATCGCGGGGCTAATCTGAGTTCGAGATGAGGGCGGGTAAAGAGCCGCAGGTCGAGCTGGCGCTCTCCCAGTCTCTCGTAAAGCAAGGCAGCATCAATCATCGTGACATCTGCCGAGGTGGACGCGAGAAAGATATTGGAATACCCCGGGATTATATACCGGTAGGGGAAGACGCCTTCCAGTGTATTGATAATGACCGCATTTAGATTCCGCAGCTCGTGACTCAAGTAAGTCAATGAGCCTGGCAGGCTGACAACCAGGATTCCTCCCTCCCGTAGTCGTTCGTAAGCCAGCGAGAAGAACTCCGCGGTGAAGAGTCTGTTCACCTGCAGGTTTTCCGGGTTGGAAATGCCGACGAAGATCAGGTCATACTGATGCGGGGTCAATTGCAGGAAGCGACGACCGTCTAAATGCAGCGTATTTACGCGCGGGTCAGCTAACTCTGCCTCGGTCAGCGGGGTAGGGAACTTTCTTACCATCTCGATGATCAAGGGGTCGATCTCGGTGTAGTCAACTCTCTTTACCGTGGGATGCTGGAGAGTTTCGCTGATTACTCCCCCGGCTCCCCCGCTCAGTATGGCCACATTTTCCGGGTGGGGATGTGCCAGCATGGCGAAATGAACAAATTCTTCTACGACCACGATATCGGGAGTGGGAGTCGTCAACATGGGAATGCCATCGACAAGGAAGGTGTACTCTCCTTCTCGTTCGATTACAGCGACGTTGCCATAGGGCGAATGCTGGTGATGGACCACCTCTTTACCCGGCCATTGGCGGGCGATCGAGAGCCGATGGAGTCGATCATCCCCCTGGCTCGCAAGCAGATAAATAAATATTCCTAAAATAACAACGACTACACCGAGCATTGTCCGGGTAGCCTTGCTCTCGTCCTTAAAGGTGGCAAGAATAACACATGCTGTGAGGGTTAGGATACCTACCCCGAAGACTATGGCAAAGGAGTGGAAGTGAAGGATAAGGACAAAAGTGAAGACCACTGCGCCGATGACATGGCCCAGAGTCTCCCAAATGTATACCAGACCGATAGAGGATGCGTTCCTCTCATCACCGACGGGCGCGTCACGAAATTGGGCGCATAGCTTGCAAGTAAAAACAAATAGCGCTCCGTGCAGGATGCATGGTAAGAAAAGGACGATGAGCGACGAGTAAAAGATGGAAAATACGCCGATGCCCATACCGGGCATCACTCCGATAAGGTCTCTTATTATCCGGGTTAAAAAGAGTGCCAGTGGCACAGAGACGACGAATACGGCGGATAGACTAAGGAAGGCCAGCAACCTTCTGCGCACGTGCTCGATCCTTTTCCCGATAAAAAAGGCACCGCAAGCTTCAATGATGAGCCAATTGGCGAGGATGATCCCAATTGCCAGATCATTGCCGTGAAAAACGGTGAGCATTTCCCGCAACAGCAGTATCTGTGTCACCATACCGCTGAAGCCGGTTGCCGAGGCGACAAAAGCGAGACGTCTGCTCATTCCCAAATACCAGGCACCGGACGACCGGAGAACGGCGATCTGCCATCGACTACTTTGTTATAAATCACGGTGAAATGGACGCGGTGAATCAGTCGCTCGCCGGTGTCCGGGCAGAAGGTGGAATTATAGCGATGTCCAGGGACATTCCCGATGGTGACGAAGTTTATCCCTGTCTCGCGGGCGATGCGATGCGCCTCCTCCAGCGTGCTTACCGGTGTGGGCGGAAGATGGGTTAACTTGAATGCGGGATGGAAACGGGAAAAATGGAGCGGGACATCCGGCCCCAGGTGCTCTACGATCCACTCACTCATCGCTCGGATCTCGTCCATGCAGTCATTGATCGTCGGGATAACCAGATTGACAATCTCCAGCCATACTCCCTCTTCCCTGATGATCTTCAGTGTCCTCAGAACATACGAGAGGTCCCCACTGAAGGTCTCCCGATAGACTTCTTCGCAGAACCCCTTGAGGTCAATAGTTACCGCCGTAGTATACCGGAGAAGTTTGCGCAGCGGCTCTTCGGCGATGGCGCCATTTGAGTGCCAGATGAGGCCAACTCCTGCCTCCTTCGCCAGGACCGCGGTGTCATAGACATATTCAAAGAGGACGATGGGGTCATTATAGGTAAATGAGATCGCAGTGACCCCTCGTTCCAGGGCCAGTCTCACCAGTTGCGCCGGGGGTAGGTCGAAGACTCTCAGGTCAGTGGGGCTTGCTTGTGACAGGGTCCAGTTATGGCATTGTTTACAGCGAAAATTGCATCCCACAGTCCCGACGCAGAGGATGAAGGTTCCCGGGCGGTGGTGCAGTTGCGGCTCTTTTTCAATCGGATCGATCATCACCGCTGACGGGCGGGAGTGAACTAAACTATACAATCGGCCAGCGATGTTTTCCCTCACTCGACATGCTCCCCGCCTTCCCGACGGAATAACACAGCGGTGGAAACAAAGCTGACAGAGGACTCTGTTACCCGCCTGCTCCACCCAGAACATCGCCTCTCGCAGCCCGTTAACCGGAACCACCTCTGCTTGCGGTATGTCTTGCACCTCCTGCGGGAATAATAGCTGACAGCCGGCAAGAGAGATAAGAAGAAAACCAAGAATCAGCAGAACCCCTTTCCTTTTAATCGTATCCACAGTGTACCTCCATCTTTGTTCAATTGCTATTCCCAAATACCAGGCACCGGGCGTCCGGAGAACGGCGATCTGCCATCGACGATTTTATTATAGATCACCGCAAAATGGGTGCGATGGATCAGCCGCTCTCCGGTGCAGGGACAGAACGTAGAGTTATAGCGATGGCCGGGGACATTCCCGATGGTGACGAAGTTTATTCCCACCTCTCTGGCGATGCGATGCGCCATCTCCAGTGTCTTCACCGGCGTCGGTGGAAGGTGAGTCAACCGAAAGTTAGGATGAAAGCGGGTAAAATGGAGCGGGACATCCGGCCCCAGGTGCTCCACGATCCACTCACTCATCGCCCGGATCTCGTCCATGCAGTCATTGATCGTTGGGATAACCAGATTGACGATCTCCAGCCATACCCCTTCTTCTCTGATGATCTTTAAGGTTGTGAGCACTGGCTCCAGCCTCCCGCCGAATACCTCACCATAGGTTTCATCGCAGAATGCCTTCAGGTCTACAACGACCCCGTCCATGTGTCTGAGAAGGGCCCGCAGCGGTTCAGGGGAGATGCCTCCATTGGTGTGGAAGAGATTGAGCAGGCCCTGAGCGCGAGCTATCGTTGCTATATCGTACATAAATTCAAAGAAGACAGTTGGTTCGTTGATCGTATGCGAGATGGATCGAGCATTCCGCCTTATCGCCTCGGCAACCACCTCTTCAGGGGTAAACCGGAGTGCTCTTATCTCATCCGGCCCGCGTTGGGTAATGTGCCAATTATGACACTGTTTGCAGCGAAAATTGCAGGAAACGGTAAATACCCCCAGGTTGCGGTGCCCCGGTATCATATGATACATCGGCTCAGCTTCGATCGGATCGATCTGCAGGCCGACCGGCCGACCCCAGACAAGGGTATATAGCCGGCCGCGGTAATTTTTCCGCACCCGGCAGATGCCGTGCCTACCGGCAGGGATGACACAATTATGAAAACAGAGCGTGCACTGGACGCGATGGTCGTCCAATTGCTGGTAAAACCGCGCCGGTGTCATCTCTCTATTCTCTTGGGCCGCTATCGGCACAGGAACAGCGTTATTCGCCGGTGGCAACAACAGGATCCCTATTCCCACAAGGAGCAGTCCCCCGAATATTATTAGCCACGCAGGTTTCAGTTGTATGATTGTTGCCCCCAGACGCCGGGGATATTCTCGCCACAAAATTTACACCTCCCCCCTTCGATATGATTAGCAAGCACCGAAATGCCAACGCGATGGATCAACTTCTCTCCGCAAGAGGGGCAAAAGGTATTACCGTATCTGTGTCCCGGGAAATTGCCGATATAGACGAATCTGAGCCCCACATCACGGGCGATCGCTGCTGCCATCTCCAATGTCTCCACCGGTGTCGGCGGCAGGTGAGTCATTCTGAAGGCCGGGAAAAAGCGGTTGAAGTGAAGCGGGACATCAGGCCCCAGCTTTGTCAAAATCCATTCGCACATCGCCCTGATCTCCGCCGCACAATCATTGAGGGTAGGAATGATGAGATTGATAATCTCCAGATGCACCCCTTCTTCTTCGATGATCGTCAGGGTGTTCAGAACCGGCGCTAGCGATGCGCTACTTACCCGGCGATAGAACCCCTCGGTAAATGCCTTTAGATCCACCCTTACTGCATCTAAGTGCTGCAGGAGCGCGCGCAGCGGCTGGGGGTTGATAAAACCGTTGGTAACCAGGGTTGTCTTCAGACCGCGCTCCTGCGCCAACCTGGCAATATCGTACATGTATTCGAAGAAGACCGTCGGTTCAGTATAGGTAAAAGAGACCGAGGTTAGACCATCTCTTATCACCCCTTCTATCATTTCATGCGGAGAGAGAAGACGGTATCTTACCTCTTCGACCGCTCGCTGCGAGATGGACCAGTTATGACAGTGAAGACACCTCATATTGCAACCCACAGTAGCGATCGTTCGCCGTCGGTGGCCGGGATGGAAGTGATGAAACGGCGCCTTTTCAATCGGGCCGACACTGACGGCCACGGGCTTTCCATAGACCAGGGAATACAAGGCGCCGCCGCGGTTCTGGCGTACGCCACACAAGCCGCGCTCTCCCTCGGGAATAACACAGTCATGAGGACAAAGCTGACACCATACCTTGTTATCATCCAGTCGTTGCCAGTACCTTGCTATATGGGGGCCGACTGCTGGGGCAGGCTCGGGGACGACCTGGTCCGGGATTGGCTCCTGCCACCACCCCGGGAGCCAGACCAGTCCAATGAGCGTAATAACACCCAGCATAAGGATCAAGATGGCTTTTTTCATCCTACCTTCTCCCGACGGGCATTATGTAGAGGGGTGTCAGCTCTGTCCCCAGGATATCTCGCACCACGTCATCGTGGAAAGCGCCGACTATTACTGTGCCCAGACCCAACGCCTCAGCCTGAAGATGAACATTCTGCCCGGCGCCGCCTACATCCATTGAGATATAGCGGTCCACCCCACGCGGGCCGTAAACTCTTCTGATGCGGGCAAAGTCCCCCACCCAGACGATGCTCACCGGTGCCTGGGCCACAAACCCTTGCCGGAGTGAAGCGACCATCAATTCCGCGCGAAAATCACCTTCCTTTATCCGGGTAAGAGAATGGTCCCGCCACCCGAACCGATAGATCCCGTCTGCTAAATCAGTGACATTGCCCGCAACGAGATATATTTCAAACGGGTAGAGTCCACCGGCGGAGGGGAAGGCACGCGTTGCCCCGGTGACCCCATCGATCGTCTTTCCTCCTGCTGCCCAGAGGAGCTGGGATACCTGTTGCAAAGTCAGTGGCTCATCGGGAAAACGGCGTATCGACCTGCGCCTGAAGATCGCTTCTTCAACAGACATCTCGCCGGTATGACGGGGGGGAGGAAGCCGGATGATGCCCTCATCCTGCGCTACCTCTTCCACTAGTGGCGGTGGTGGTGGTGGGCAACCACCCCCCACCAAAGTGCCTGCCAACATCAGCAACAGAATTAAGACCAATATCCTTCCTTGGTGGTTCATTTCTTCTTCTCCTTTTCTGCTATTAGGTTCCGCAAGGAATACCCCATGCAAAATCCATCCCACTGCACCAATACTGACCAAAATAATTAGCGCTCACAACACCTTATTCATCCTGCAATTACTTCCTATCCTGAATTGATGACACCAAACTTGATTGCTTCACTCACAGGGTCAGGGGGACGCAATCTGAGCTGAGGGACCCAGTCTCCATCTTCCCATATCCCAGGGATTGGATGCCGGCAGAAATCGCACCTCCCGTCCGTTATATTCTTCCGCAGGACGCTGAAATGAACTCGGTGAATGATCTTCTCACCACATTGAGGACAGAAGGTGGAGTTATATT
>QLUN01000050.1 GCA_018725455.1 Chloroflexota bacterium | reverse complement strand
ATGCTGTCTTGTAGGTGATTCCTTGAGAACGAGCCCAATCTGCTAGCTTCATAGTCTTATTATATCATAGGAAGGCATAAAAGTCAATATGTTAGTCAACAGTTACAACCCTCCAAGTCGCTAAAAAATAGGCTTTTCCTTGTATTCGCCAAACACTTCCCGCAAAACCTGGATTATCTCGCCCTCAGTCACATAGGCCCGCACGCAGTCCAGGATAAACGGAATCAGGTTGTCACTGGTGCCGGCCGCTTTGCGCAGTGCCCCGAGGCGGTTGCCGCACACGATATTGTCCCGCTTCGCGCGCACGGCCTGTACCCGCCGCTTTTGTTCCTCTTCAATCTGCGGGTCGATTTTCAAAAGCTCAATCTGCTTCGGTTCCTCCATGGCATAGTCATTGACACCTACAATAATGCGGTCTTTTTGCTCGATTTCAAGCTGGTAGCGGTAAGCGGCGTCGGCAATTTCCTGCTGGAAAAAGCCCTGGTCTATAGCCGCCAGCACTCCGCCGAGCTGCTCAATACGTTCAAAATATTTCTCTGTCTCGGCTTCCATCTGGTCGGTCAGCGCCTCCACGAAATAAGAGCCGGCCAGCGGGTCAATAGTGTTGGCCACCCCGGTTTCCTCGGCAATAATCTGCTGGGTGCGCAGGGCGATACGGACCGACTTTTCGGTCGGCAGTGCCAGCACTTCGTCCATAGAGTTGGTGTGCAGGGACTGTGTGCCGCCAAGGACTGCGGCCAGCGCCTCGTAAGCAGTACGGACGATATTGTTTTCCGGCTGCTGGGCTGTCAGCGAGCAGCCGGCTGTCTGCGTATGAAAGCGCAGAAGCAGCGAACGCTCATCTTTGGCACCGTATTTTTCCTTCATGCGCTTCGCCCAGATCCGCCGTGCCGCCCGGTATTTGGCAATTTCCTCAAAAAAGTCGATGTGGGCGTTAAAAAAGAAGGACAAACGCGGCGCAAAACTGTCCACGGCAAGCCCGGCCCTGATACCAGCTTCCACATAGGCAAAGCCGTCCGCCAGAGTAAAGGCCAGCTCCTGGACGGCGGTCGACCCGGCTTCCCGGATGTGATAGCCGGAAATGCTGACCGTATTCCATTTGGGCACGTGCCGGCCGGCAAAGTCAAAAATATCGGTAATCAGCCGCAGCGACGTCTCGGGCGGGAAAATCCAGGACTTTTGGGCGATGTATTCCTTCAGGATATCGTTCTGGATAGTACCGCCCAGTTTATGGGAGGGAACCCCCTGCTTTTCCGCCGTGGCGATATACAGGCACCATAGTACCGCCGCCGGCGCGTTAATTGTCATGGATGTAGTAATCTTGTCAAGCGGGATACCGCTGAACAGCGTTTCCATATCTTCCAGCGAGTCAATCGCCACTCCGACGCGGCCTATCTCCCCGAACGCGCGGGGATGGTCCGAGTCGTAACCCATAATGGTCGGCATGTCAAACGCGACCGAGAGACCGGTCTGCCCCTGGCTCAGCAGGTACTTGTAGCGCTCGTTTGATTCTCTGGCCGTGGCAAAACCGGCAAACTGTCGCATAGTCCACAGGCGGCCGCGGTACATGTTGGCCTGGACACCGCGGGAATAGGGGTAGAAACCGGGATAACCCAGGTCACGCCGGAAATCAAGACCGGCAATATCTTCCTGGGTATACAGCGCCTTAACCGGGACCGAGGAAACGGTCATAAACTTTTGCGGCCGTTCAGGAAGCCCCGCCACGCATGTTTCCCAGGCATTCCTGCCCTGGCCGGGCTGCCCGTTATTCTCCTTTACACTCATATCCCAAACCTCCTTCTTAACGTGCTGTCCGGATCAGCGTGTCAAACCGCCGAGGTTAATGTCGCCCAGAATCTGCACCGCCGCAGCGTAAGGGTCCGTTTCCCGGGACATAATCATGCTGACCAGATGCTCAAATTCACTGTTGCCGGAAACCTGCCGCCAGATTGCCGACTTAACCTTGTACTCAATCAGGTCGATAATATCGCGGCGGACTCTTTCCTTGCGGGTCTTTTCCAGCTGTCCGCTTGCCGTCACATATTCGCGGTGACCAAGCAGCGCCCGGTACAGTTCGCCCACTCCGTCGCCATCGAGAGTGATGGTTCGCACAATCGTCGGCCGCCAGGCACGCGCCCTCCCAGGTCCAGCGTCATACTGATTTCGGAAACGGTCCTGTCAGCACCGGGCAGATCAGCCTTGTTAACCACAAACACATCGGCAATTTCCATAATGCCGGCCTTAATCGTCTGCACGCTGTCGCCGCCGGCCGGGGTCAGCACTACCATCGTGGTGTCGGCGTACTTGATAATATCGACTTCCGACTGCCCCACACCGACAGTTTCGATAATCACGATATCTTTGCCGAAAGCGTCCAGAACCTGGACCACGTCCTTGGTCGCCCGGGACAGACCGCCCAGGCTCCCCCGCGTCCCCATGCTGCGGATAAAAACACCCTTATCAAGGGCGTGCTCCTGCATCCGGATGCGGTCGCCAAGGATCGCCCCGCCGGTAAACGGACTGGTAGGGTCAATGGCGATAACCCCCACTTTCAGCCCCTGCCTGCGCAGCAGCACCAGCAATTGATCGACCAATGAGCGCTTGCCGGCGCCGGGCGCGCCGGTGATGCCCAGGCAATAGGCCTTGCCGGTGTAAGGAAATATGGCACTTAAAATACCTTCTTTTTCGCTTGCCTCATCTTCAATCAGGGAAATGGCTCGCGCCACCATGCGGCGGTCACCGTTTAAAATACCCTCAATAATCTTCTGTTGCATCCGGCTACCTCCATTATGTCAAGCGGCCCTGCGCCTGATTAAAATTCCATGCCTTTTCTCGCCCTGACTCCGTTGCAGTAGGGGTGCTTTATTTCTCTCACCTCACTGACCAGGTCGGCGGCGTCAATTATTTCCTGCGGCGCATTACGGCCGGTCAACACCACGTCTGCCTGCGCCAGCCGTTCTTCCAGCATCTGCAATACTTCTTCCAGCGGCAGCAGCCCGTAGTCCAATGCTATATTTATTTCGTCAAAAATCACCAGGTCGTACCTGCCGCTCAGCAAAGCCTCCCTGCCCTACAGAAACCCGTTCCAGGCCTCGCTCACATCCTCCTGCATCAGGTAACCGCGGATCAGCTGCCACCCCTTGGCCGCTCTGAACCACGGTAAAATCGGGCAGGAATTTCTGGATGGCCTGAATCTCCCCGTATTTTGGATCATTTTTTCTGAACTGGACCATAAATACTCTCGCGCCGTGGCCGCTGGCCCGCAGTGCCAGCTCCAGGGCCGCGGTGGTTTTCCCTTTGCCTCTACCGGTATAAACCAGCACCAGGCCTTTTTTCTGTCACCGTTAAAACACCTCGTCTGTCAGCCTGTGCTAAATCTAGCCTTTAAGGTAGCGGGAGATGACCAGCCGCTGCACTTCGTTGGTGCCTTCATAAATCTGGGTAATCTTGGCATCGCGCATCATCCGCTCCACCGGGTACTCGCGGCTGTAGCCGTAACCGCCGAAAATCTGGACCGCATCGGTCGTTACTTGCATGGCGGAATCGGAAGCATACAGCTTGGCCATGGCCGAGGCTTTGCCATAAGGCAGCCGCTCCTGCTCAAGCCAGGCAGCCTGATAGGTCAGCAAGCGGGAAGCCTCGATTTTGGTAGCCATATCGGCCAGCATAAACGAGATAGCCTGAAAATTAAAAATCGCCTGGCCAAACTGCTCGCGGCCTTTCGCGTAGTTCAGGGCCGCCTCAAAGGCTCCCTGGGCAATACCCACCGCCTGGGCAGCGATACCGTTGCGGCCGCCGTCCAGGGTGCTCATGGCAATTTTAAACCCTTCCCCTTCCTGGCCGAGCAGGTTTTTCCGCGGCACCCGGCAGTCTTCAAACACCAGTTCACTGGTGCTGGAGGCACGGATACCAAGCTTCTTCTCGTGCGCTCCGAGACGGAAGCCGGGAAAGCCCTTTTCTACGATAAAGGCAGAGATGCCCTTGGCACCCTTGCTCCTGTCCAGGGTGGCAAAGACCACGAATATATCGCCGTCACCGTTGGTAATGAAAATCTTGTTACCGTTCAGGATATAGTGGTCACCGTCCAGCCGGGCGCTGGTCCTGAGGCTCCCCGCATCGGTACCCGCGGACGACTCAGTCAGACCGTATGCGCCAAGTGCCTTCCCCTCCGCCAGCGGGCGCAGGTACTTTTGTTTCTGTTCCTCGCTGCCGTACTTCCAGATCGGCCAGGAACAAAGTGAAATATGGGCGGAAAGCGTGACACCGGTAGAAGCGCAGACACGCGAAAGCTCTTCCACGGCAATAACGTAAGCCAAAAAGTCTGACCCCGCACCCCCGTATTTTTCCTCCCAGGGAATACCGGTCAGGCCGAGACCGCCCATCTTATCAAAAATTTCCCGGGAAAACTCCTCTTTTTCATCCCTTTCCGCGGCGCTCGGCGCCACTTCTTTCTCGGCAAACTCCCGCACCATCTTGCGGATCATTTCGTGTTCCGGGGAAAGCTGGAATTTCATCTTTTTCTTCCTTACCGGCTTTTGCCCAGTGCCTTGGCGATGACCAGCCGCTGGATCTGGTTGGTGCCTTCATAGATTTGCGTTACCTTGGCGTCACGCATCAGGCGCTCGACAGGATACTCCCGGCTGTAGCCGTAGCCCCCAAGAACCTGGACCGCTTCCGTGGACACCCACATGGCCGTATCCGTGGCAAACATCTTGGCCATCGAAGCTTCCTTGCCGCAGGGCAGACCGTTTTCCTTCAGGTAAGCGGCCTGGTAAACCAGAAGCCTGGCAGCCTCTATCCTGGTCGCCATGTCAGCCAGCTTAAAAGCGATGGCCTGGAAGTTAAAGACAGGCTGGCCGAACTGCTCGCGGCCTTTCGCGTATTTCAGCGCCTCGTCAAGTGCAGCTTGGGCGATACCCAGGCCCTGGGCGCCGATGCCGATGCGCCCGCCGTCCAGCAGGCTCATGGCAATTTTAAAGCCTTCGCCTTCCTGGCCCAGGCGCTGGCTGGCCGGCAGGCGGCAGTCCTCAAAAATCAGTTCCGTCGTGGCCGAAGCGTTAAGGCCCATCTTCTTTTCTTTGGCTCCCACCTTAAAGCCCGGCGTGTCTTTGTCGACCAGGAAGGCGGTAACCCCCCTGCTGCCAAGGTTTCTGTCCACAGTGGCAAACACGGTGTAGACATCGGCATAGCCGCCATTGGTGATAAATATTTTGCTGCCGTTAAGCACGTAATCATCGCCGTCTCTTTTGGCGTAGGTCCGCAAGCCGGAGGCATCGGAGCCGGCCCCCGACTCGGTCAGGGCAAAGGCCCCAGGTATTCTCCGCTTGCCAGCCTGGGCAGGTACTTCTTTTTTTGTTCGTCGGTGCCAAAATAAAGGATGGGAAAAGTGCCGACCGACGTATGGACAGCAAGAATCACGCCGACCGAAGCGTCAGCGCGCGAAACCTCCTCCAGGCAAAGGATATAGGTTAAAAAATCGGAGCCCGCCCCGCCGTGTTCCTCGGGAAGCGGGATGCCCATATAACCCTGCGCCCCCAGCTTCCGGACAACTTCGCGCGGGAATTCGGCAGCTTCGTCATTTTTTGCCGCATACGGTGTAATTTCTTTTTGGGCGAATTCGCGAAACATTTTCTGCATCAGCACGTGCTCGTCGCTTAACTTAAACTCCATGGCGCTGCCTCCTACCTGCCCTTAAATTCAGGTTTCCGTTTTTCCAGAAAGGCGGACATGCCCTCCCGCTGGTCAACTGAAGCAAATGCCAGAGCAAACACCTCCGCCTCGTAAGCCATGGCCCTTGCCGCATCCAGTTCCAGCCCCTGATTGACGGCTGACTTGGTCAGCCGGACCGCCACCTGGCCTTTAGCCGCAATTTTCCGGGCCATATTTTTGGCGGCTTCCAGCAATTCCGCGGCCGGGTAAACCCGGTTTACCAGGCCAATCCGGTACGCCTCCTGGGCATCAATCATTTCAGCGCTGTACAGCAACTCTTTGGCACGGCCCTTGCCCACCAGGCGCGGCAGCCGCTGCGTCCCGGCAAATCCCGGGGGCACACGCCAAGCCCGACCTCCGGCTGCCCGAATCTGGCCGTATCAGCCGCCAGGCGGATGTCGCAGGCCATGGCCAGTTCACAGCCTCCACCCAGCGCAAAGCCGTTCACGGCGGCAATCACCGGCTGCGGCAGGTTCTCGATTTTGTTGAACACCCCCTGCCCCAGCAGGGCAAATTCGCGCGCTTCCAGCGCCGTCAGGCTCTGCATAAAGG
>QLUN01000005.1 GCA_018725455.1 Chloroflexota bacterium | reverse complement strand
ACCCCCCACTCCGCTCCGCTTCAAAACCCCACCCCCTATAAAACCCCACCTTTACCCATAAGAGCGCATTATAAATAAAACGCCGGGCAAAGTTCATACAAAACAACAACTTAAAACCCGGCTTGCGCGGCGCCTAACATTTGTTATATGGCTGAATCTATGCCGAAAAGGGACAAGACCTACGTTGGCGTGGATGTGGCTCCAACCAAAGAGCACCCGCTTCCATATGATACGCGCGATACCGAAACGGGGTCGTGGCTCGAAGAACTTGCTGTTGCAGGCAAGACCGCAGAACTTCAGGAAGCACTCGGCGCCCTGCCGGACTTTGAGGCACGGGATTCCATCGAAACCGCAGCCCTGCTGAAAAACGCCATAAACAAGAAAGACAGGCAAAGTCTCGCTGCACCGGGAGTAGCATTAGGCGCTGCTGCTTTCTTGCGGGAATATGGTCGTGCCCTTGCCATAGATGCAAACCAGGTGCGTGCGGCTATTACCCAGAAGTTGATGGAGATAGCAGTTTGCGGCGACACGAAATACGAACTGAAGGCTCTGGAGCTTTTGGGCAAGCACGTGGATATAGGTCTTTTCTCTACCAAGTCCGAAGTGACCGTGAACTACAAGAACCCGGACGATCTTGAGAACGCCATCAAGGAGCGGGTCAAGCGCCTGCTGAACGGCGACGTGGTTGATGTCGTACCTTATGATATAGACCTCGATGCAGAACTTGGCGTCATCGGCAACCATACGGACGAGGACGAGGACGACGATGACCTCTCTGTCTGATATCCCGAAGATACTCCCGCTCCTTTCTGTTCAGGAACAGGAACTGCTCCTTGCCGAGTTGGATAAGCTCTACAAACTGAGGTCGAACAAGCTGATGCAGGAGCGGTTCCTGCCGTTTGTAAAGCATGTGTGGCCGTCGTTCATCCCCGGTGCGCACCATGCAAAAATGGCTGCGGCTTTTGAGCGGGTGGCAAACGGACAGACCCGCCGCCTGATTCTGAACATGCCCCCCAGACATTGCCTGGCGCTCGATACACCTGTTCTTACCACTGCCGGATGGAAAACCATGGAGACCGTGCAGCCGGGAGATTATGTGTTCGGCCCCGATGGCGAACCTACCCGCGTGTTGGGCAAGTCCGATGTACACCGTGGGCGCGCCCTGTGGCGTGTCTCTGATGCTTATGGCAACAGTGTGCTGTGCGATCACGGTCATTTGTGGAATGTCGCCCTGTGCCCCAGAAGGCAGGTGTTCAGGAACAGGACCGCGCAAGACCTCGGCAGGCGAAAGAGTACAAAGCTGGCATGGATACCCGACCACGCCCCTGTCCGGTTCCCCGAAACCCCCCTGCCTGTAGACCCGTTCGTGCTCGGAACGCGCATCCGTGCGAGCCCTGCCGCTAAATATATACCGACTATGTATATGTGCGCATCTGCAAATCAGCGGCGGGCGCTCCTCAAGGGTCTTACGGACACAGGCCCCCTTGTTACATCGTTCCCCACGCTCCGGGACCAGTATATCGAACTGCTGTGGGGGCTCGGTATGAAGGCCGAACTCGTCGGGGATGAAGTACGTGTGGCTCCGCCTGCGCGACGGCATATATCTTTCGAGCGTGCGGGCACCGGCGACGTGCAGTGTATCGAAGTAGCGCGTTGGGACGGGTTGTTTCTTGCGGGCCGTGCCTTGTTCGTCACGCACAACACGAAATCGGAGTTTGCGTCTTACCTTCTGCCTGCCTGGTTTTTAGGAAAGTATCCGGCGAAGAAGGTTATCCAGACAAGCCACACGGCTGAGCTTGCCGTAGGCTTCGGTCGCAAGGTGCGTAACCTTGTGGACACCGAGGTGTACCATTCTATTTTTCCCGACCTCGTGCTTTCTGCCGACAGCAAGGCGGCGGGTCGCTGGAACACTTCCAAAGGCGGTGACTACTTCGCTATCGGCGTCGGCGGGGCCGTGACCGGTAAGGGTGCAGACCTGCTGATAATTGATGACCCGCACGCTCTTGCGGTGGATACGCCCATAGCGACACCGGACGGCTGGAAAACCATAGGGACGCTGTGCGTCGGGGATTATGTGTACGGGCCGGATGGGCGACCGACAGAAGTTACCCACAAATCCCCTGTGTACAAGGACCGGGAGCTATACGAGGTTAAGACCCCCGACGGGGCAAGTATATACGCAGATGCAAAACACCTGTGGAACGTCCGGGTCGGGGCCTCTTATCGCAACCTGACTACCGAGGAACTTGTCGAGTCCGGCGGAGCGGTGCCACTACAGGCAGCAGTGCAGTATCCTGCGCGGGAGGAGTTCGGTAGCGAGCACATACCGGCGTCGGTCGAGCAGCGTTGGGACTTGCTGCACTCGCTCGGTAGTGTCACCGCTTCCGGCCAGTATGTGTTCCGTAACAAGGACGAGGCGCTGGTTCGACAGGTGGTGGAATTGCTGCACTCGCTTGGGCGCAAGTGCCGGATGCGGACATACAATACCATACATCGGGTTACTTCCAGACCAACGTCGCGCAGGCGCGACCGCACCAGGTCTATAACGGTGACTCCCGCCGGGCAGCGCGGGGCTGTGCAGTGCATAACCGTAGCACGGGAGGACGGTTTGTTTCTCGCCGGGCGAGGGTACGTCGTCACACATAACTCCGAGCAGGAAGCGGCACTGGCCGAGAGCAACCCTGCTATCTACGACTCCACATATGAGTGGTACACGTCCGGCCCCCGCCAGCGGTTGCAGCCTGGGGGGGCCATAGTCGTGGTTATGTGCATGACAGGCGATACTCCAGTGCTTCGACCTGACGGGACGGAAACCCCCCTGTGCGATATTCGCCCTGGCGATCTGGTAGCGACATATGAGAGCGGGCACCTCACTACCGCCCGCGTCCTTAACTTCCAGTCAAGTGGTTATGATGACGTATTTACAATAAAAACACAATCTGGCAAAGTTGTTCGTGCAAACGGGAACCATCCGTTCCTTGTAGAGCACGCCGGGGAGCGCAAGTGGGCGAGACTGAAACATCTGTGTCCGGGTATGTCGCTTGTCGGAGTGATGGATGCGCGCGACCTGCGCGGTCGCAGACACGACCCGGTTTATGCGCCCCCTGCCAAGCAAAAGTTTCCTACCACCGGAAGAACCCGGAAGCCCCATACAGGCCGTTGGGCTACCATGGTAAATGGAAGGGTAAAACCTGTTCATGTGGTGAACAAATCCATTGTCGGGGTATGTGCGCGTCCTGTTATCGAAAGCAGTATATATCCCCACCGTCTACTCCTGAGCAGCGTCGCGCACGGCGTATTAAGTCTCGCTACGGTCTTACCGCAGAAGAATATGCTCGTATGGTCGCCGTGCGCGGCAACTGCTGTGACGTGTGCGGCGACCCCCCTACCGCCCATAACACGCGCGCTCATTGGAATGGGAAGTTGTGTATCGACCACGACCACCATAGTGGGCGCGTGCGTGGACTTCTGTGTAACGATTGTAACCTCGCAGTTGGCTACGGCAAAACGCCGGATATACTCATGCGCGCTGCGAAATACCTACAGACTAAAAGCTGACCCTATTGTTGAAATAGTTCCCGCCGGACGCGAAGAAGTGTTCGACATAGAAGTTGAACACACCGCAAACTTTATTGCGGGTGGGTTGGTAAGTCACAACACCAGATGGTCGAGGCGAGATTTAACAGCGCGCGTGCTGGATGCTGCCGCACAGCGTGGCGGGGAAGAATGGGAGGTAATCGAGTTTCCTGCTATCCTCCCGTCGGGCAAGCCGCTTTGGCCGCAATTCTGGCCGGAAGCAGAACTGCTTGCCTTGCGGGAAGAACTTCCGAACAGCAAGTGGCAGGCACAATACCAACAATCTCCAACGAGCGATGCAGCCGCTATCGTGAAGCGGGAGTGGTGGCAGATATGGGAGAAGGAGAAGCCCCCCGCCTGCGAGTTTGTTCTGACTGCATGGGACACGGCGTTCGAGAAAACCCAGCGGGCCGACTACTCTGCCTGCACTACATGGGGCGTATTCTACAAGGAAGATGGAGACGGGCAGCAGCAGGCCAATATTATTTTGCTGAACGCTTTCCGGGAGCGGATGGAGTTCCCGACACTGAAGCAGAAAGTTATCGAGCACTATAAGGATTGGGAGCCCGACAGCCTGATCGTGGAAAAAAAGGCCAGCGGCGCACCTCTTATATATGAGCTTCGTGCCATGGGTATTCCGGTCCAGGAGTTTACTCCGACCAGAGGAAATGACAAGATTTCCCGGCTTAACGCGGTGGCGGACATATTTGCGTCGGGGCGTGTGTGGGCACCGCAGACCCGTTGGGCCGAGGAAGTTATAGATGAAGTGGCTGAGTTTCCTGCCGGGCAGCACGATGACTATGCAGATACCGTGTCAATGGCACTCGCGCGCTTTCGGCGGGGCGGCTATATATCCACAAACCTCGACGACAAGAGTTTTGGAGAGGATTTCCAGCCGCGTCATGCGGCCTATTACTAGAGGTGGTAGATGGATACGGACGAGACTAACGTGGTTAGATTGCCGCTGCGGGTAGATACCGATACCCCCATGGCTCTTTATGAGGACTTGAACGCCGTTGTGCGAAAATATAGTGGTGATATAGCACTTGTAACCGTGCTTGGGGTTCTTCGGGTTATCGAGCACGAACTTATTATAGAGCACAGGGACTAGGGGATAACCAATGGCTGTCGATAAGGCTGTAAATCTACCTCCTGCGGGGCTTGCACTTGTCGGCAACCCGGATGAAGTCGTTATCGAAGTCTTTATAGAAGGTGAGGACAGCCCCCTGCCCGACGCAGAACAGGGCGATTTCAAGGAAAATCTGGCCGAAACCCTTGATGAAAAGGTAATTCAGGCCATTGCGTCCGACCTTGTGGCCGATTTTGAGTCCGATGTCTCGTCCCGCAAGGACTGGATACAGACATATGTTGACGGGCTTGAACTTCTAGGCATGAAAATAGAGGAACGGACGGAGCCGTGGAGCGGCGCGTGCGGTGTGCATCATCCCCTGCTCTCCGAAGCGCTGGTAAAGTTCCAGGCCGAGACGATGATGGAGACTTTTCCGGCTCAGGGACCGGTCAAGACGCAGATTATCGGAAAGGAAACCCCCGCAAAGCGCGACGCAGCCCTGCGTGTCAAGGATGACATGAACTATCAGCTAACGGAGCGGATGGTTGAGTACAGGCCGGAGCACGAGCGCATGTTGTGGGGCCTTGGTCTGGCCGGAAATGCGTTCAAGAAAGTCTATTTTGACCCGACGCTGCGGCGGCAGGTGGCGCTTTTCCTCCCGGCAGAAGATGTTGTCGTCCCATACGGGGCTTCCAGCCTTGAGACGGCAGAGCGTGTGACGCATGTGATGCGCAAGACGCCGAACGAGATGAAAAAGTTGCAGGTTGCCGGTTTTTACCGTGACATTGACCTTGGCGAGCCTACCGATACATTCGATGAAGTCGAGAAAAAGATAGCCGAGCAGATGGGCTTCAGTGCTACCACGGATGATCGGTTCCGTGTGCTTGAAATGCACGTATGCCTTGACCTCGAAGGGCATGAGGACGTTGATGAGGACGGTAACAAGACGGGTATAGCCCTGCCTTATGTTGTTACCATCGAGAAAGGCACCGGTGAGGTGCTGGCTATCCGGCGCAACTGGCACCCGGAGGACGAGAAAAAGGAAAAGCGGAACCACTTCGTCCATTATTCCTATGTGCCGGGGTTCGGCTTCTACGCTTTTGGTTTGATACATCTTATCGGGGCTTTCGCAAAGTCGGGAACGTCCATTATCCGGCAACTTGTGGACGCCGGGACGCTGGCGAACCTGCCCGGCGGTTTTAAAACACGCGGTCTGCGGGTGAAGGGTGACGATACGCCTATTTCTCCTGGCGAGTTCCGCGATGTCGATGTTACGTCCGGGACAATGAAGGACAATATTCTCCCGCTGCCCTACAAGGAGCCGTCGGGTGTCCTCTATCAGCTTCTCCAGACGATTGTTGACGAGGGGCGACGCTTTGCGTCTGCGGCTGACCTGAAAGTTGCCGATATGTCGGCTCAAAGCCCTGTCGGGACGACCCTTGCCATCCTTGAGCGCACATTGAAAGTGATGAGTGCGGTCCAGGCGCGTATCCACTACGCGATGCGGCAGGAGTTTCGTCTGCTGAAGGCTATCATTCGTGATTATACGGATGATGACTATTCTTATGAACCGGAGGAAGGCACACCCAAGGCCAAGCAAGCAGATTATGATATGGTCGATGTTGTGCCTGTCAGTGACCCGAACGCCGCGACCATGGCGCAGAAGGTTGTGCAGTATCAGGCCGTTATGCAACTCGCACAGGGGGCACCGCAGCTATACGACCTTCCGTATCTGCATCGTCAGATGCTGGAAGTCCTTGGAATACGGAACGCAGCCCGGCTTGTGCCGCTGGCTGATGACGACCAGAAGCCGCGCGACCCGGTTAGCGAGAATATGAGTGTGCTGAACGGCAAGCCGGTGAAGGCGTTTATGTATCAGGACCACGAAGCTCATATTCTGGTACATGCTTCCGCCATGCAAGACCCCGAAGTCGCCAAAGTCATGGGGCAGAACCCGCGCGCGCAGATAATGATGGCCGCCATGCAGGCACATATAGCCGAGCATCTTGCGTTCGAGTATCGCCGCCGTATCGAGCTTGCTGCCGGAGTGCCTTATCCAGAGCCCGACGCAGAAATGTCCGAAGATATGGAGAAAGAGATTTCCCGTCTCGCTGCCGCCGCCGCGCAGAAAGTGGCACAGGAGAACGCGCAGAAGGCCGCCGCCGAGCAGGCCCAGCAGGCTGCGCAAGACCCGATTGTGCAGATGCAGCAGCAGGAGCTTGCCATCAAGGCCAAGAAAGTTGAAATCGAAGAAAGAAAACTTGTTGTCGATGCTGCGACGAAGGCCGACCGGACCGAGATTGAGCGCGAGCGTATCAAGGCGCAGGAGCGTGTCGCCGGTATGAACGCCGGTGTGCGTGTCGCGCAGTCGCAAGCGCAGATGGCTGCAAAGGAAAAGGTCGATAGTGCACGACTTGCCATCGACGCCACCCTTGCAATGTCGGAAGTCGCCCAGCAGGAAGATAACCAGACATTGCGTGAAACGCAGATGCAGACAACAGCACTCCAGGCTATTGTAAATATGGCCGCACAGGCCGACAAGGGAGAAGATGATGGCGCAGACACTGATGCAGTATCTGGCGGGGAAGTTCAACGACGAGATGAAAGTTCTGAGTGACGATCTCGCGCGCGGCGCTGCCAAGGATTACGGCGACTATAAATACGCATGTGGGATAATTCGCGGGCTGATGATAGCGAATGCTGTTCTGGCTGACGTGACCGTGCAAATGGAGAAGGATGAAGATGACGACGACGATCTCGCTTGATGAGGCAAAAACAGTAGCGTCCGCGCTGGCTTCCTTGTCCGGTATGCGGAAGGCTACCCAGTTGCCTGTCCCGTCCGGGTATCGGATTTTATGCGCCGTGCCCGAAGCCGAGGAAAAAACGTCGGGTGGCGTCATCAAGGCCGATGTTACCCGGCAAAACGAGGAACTTCTTACAACGGTCCTGTTCGTCGTAAAAATGGGGCCGGATTGCTACAAGGACGAGAAGCGCTTCCCGTCTGGCCCGTGGTGTGAGGAGGGGGATTTCATCCTTGTGCGTCCGCACGCTGGCACGCGCGTGAAAATACACGGCAAGGATTTTCGCATCATCAATGATGATTCGGTAGAGGCTGTTGTCGAGGACCCGCGCGGCTATTCGCGGAACTGATGGAGAGAACGTATGGCTATGGAACCAGATAACGACCAGGAAACTAACCTTGTTAGTCAGGAAGATGACTTCGAGGTTGTTATCGAGGACGATACTCCGCCAGAGGATAGGGGCAGGCAGCCCCTGCCGAAGGAAATTGTCGAAGAACTCGACAACGACGAGCTTGATAAATACGACGACGCGGTAAAGCAGCGCATCAAGCAATACAAGAAAGCGTTCCATGACGAGCGCCGCGAGAAAGAGCGCGCGCTCCGCGAGCAGCAGGAGGCACTTAGCGTTGTAAAACGTGTCTACGAGGAGAACAAAAATCTTCGTCAGACGCTGACAAGCGGCGAAGAACACCTGCTTACAAGCTACCGGGGCACTGCCGAGCTTGAAGTCGAGAAGGCCAAGCGGGCTTACAAGGAGGCGTTCGATAGTGGCGACTCCGACAAACTTGCCGATGCACAGGAAATCCTGACTTCTGCGACTTATCGGCTGGAACAGTTGAAGCAGTACAAACCCGCTTTACAGCCCCAACAGAATGAGCTACAAGAAACGCAGCAGACGCAAGATATACCGCGTCCAGACCAGAAAGCCCTTGCGTGGCAAGAGCGCAATTCGTGGTATGGGTCGGACCCGGAGATGACTGCTGCTGCACTCGGGCTTCATCAGAAGCTCGCTAAAGATAACGGGGTTCCGTATATTGGAACCGACGAGTATTGGGGCCGCATCGACAAGACCATGCGGCAGCGCTTCCCGGAGTATTTCGAGCCGGAGGAGCGTAAGCAATCTCGCCAGACCCGTTCGGAGAGCCGAGCCCCCGCCGTGGTCGCTCCTGCCTCTCGTAGCACAGCTTCAAAACGCATTGTGCTGAACCAATCCCAGTTATCCATCGCCAAACGCCTCGGCCTTACGCCGGAGCAATACGCGAGGGAAGTAGTGAAGATGGCAGGGAACTAATATGATTGAGGCACGTACGTTCAGAGACATGGAAACCCGCGATATGTCGGGCCGCCCGACTTCGTGGCAGCCCGCGTCTGTCCTCCCGGAGCCGGATAAGCTGCCGGGCTATGCGTATCGTTGGGTTCGTGTGACCACGATGACCCAGCAAGACCCTCGGAATGTTTCCTCCAAGTTTCGTGAAGGTTGGGAGCCGGTTCGCGTTGAAGAACAGCCGCAGTTTCAGATGGTAAGGGACACCACTAGCCGGTTTCCCGACAACATCGAGGTCGGCGGTCTGCTTCTCTGCAAGATGCCCGATACGTTTGTTGCCCAGCGTGAAGCGCACTTTAACCGCCAGAACCGTGACCAGATGGAATCGGTTGATAACAACTTCATGCGCGAGAATGACCCGCGTATGCCCCTATTCCGCGAACGTAAATCGACGATTTCGTTTGGCAAAGGCAAGTAAGGACAGGAGTTAAATATGCCCGCAGCAGCAGCCCCCTACGGTCTCGCGCCCATCAATCTTATCGGTGGGCAAGTGTTTGCGGGTCAAACCCGCCTTATCCCCATCGCGTCCGGTGCCGTCACGCCTATCTTCTACGGCGATATTGTGTCGTTGTCGGCAGATGGAACGCTTGTGAAGGACGTGGGCACCACAACGGCTACGCCGGTTGGTGTGTTTCTCGGGTGCACTTTCAGCGACCCCGTGTTCGGCCAGACGTTCCGGCAGTTCTACCCTGGCAATGTGGTGGCACCGAACATCGAGGCATATGTGCAGGACGACCCGGACCAACTTTATCGGGTCGCGGTTGTTACTGCTGGCACGGTTATCGGCACGGTGCAGCGCACGAATGTTGGCAACAACACTTCGCTTGTCCAAAACCCTGGTAACACTGTTACCGGTAATTCCCGTGTTGCTGTGTCGGCCACCACGGCCACCACGGCTACCCTTCCGGTTCGTATCATCGACGTTGTGCCTGAGTCGTCCCCGGCTGGCACTCCGACCCTCTTTACCGAAGTGATCGTAAAGTGGAACGCCGGTGTGCACCAGTACAACAACCCGACTGGCGTCTGAGGAGTATTATTAAATGGCTATTTCACGCGCACAGCTTCTTAAAGAACTTCTCCCCGGTCTGAACGCCCTGTTCGGTCTGGAGTATGCTCGCTATGGCGAGGAGCACAAGGAAATCTTCGAGACGGAGACTTCCGAGCGTTCTTTCGAAGAAGAAACCAAGCTCTCTGGTTTTGCCGCCGCGCCGGTCAAGAACGAAGGTTCTGCCATCGCATACGATAACGCGCAGGAAGTTTTCACTGCTCGCTACAACCACGAGACGATTGCCCTCGGGTTCTCGCTCACGGAAGAAGCCATTGAAGATAACCTCTACGACTCGCTGTCGTCTCGCTACACCAAGGCACTTGCCCGTGCCATGGCCTTCACGAAGCAGACGAAGGGCGCAGCAATCCTGAACAACGGGTTCACCCCCGCATTTGTCGGTGGTGATGGTGTGCCCCTGTTCAGCGCGGCGCACCCGCTCGTTTCGGGTGGTGTGAACTCGAACATCCCGACGACGCCCGCAGACCTCAACGAAACTTCGCTTGAGGCAGCGGTTATCCAGATCGCTCTATGGACTGACGAACGCGGACTGCTCATCGCGGCAAAGCCACGCAAGCTGGTTATCCCGGTGAACCTGATGTTCGTTGCAACCCGCCTTCTGCAAAGTGAAGGTCGCCCGGCTACCGCCGACAACGACATCAACGCGCTGAAGAACAACGGGTCCATCCCCGAGGGATACACGGTCAACCACTTCCTGACCGACCCGGATGCGTGGTTCCTTACTACCGACGTGCCGAATGGTCTGAAGCACTTTGTCCGTGCTCCGCTTTCCAATTCTATGGACGGCGACTTCGACACCGGGAACGTCCGCTACAAGAGCCGCGAGCGTTATAGCTTCGGTTGGTCGGACCCCCTCGGTATCTATGGTTCCGCAGGGGCCTGACGGATAAGGCCGGTAAACAAAAAGCCCCTGGTCATTTTGGCCGGGGGCTTTTTAGCAAGGGCGCAGGAGATGAAGTTTATCGAGCGGGCAGTGTTGGCTTGTAAAGTGCTTGCTGGTGAGCACACTTCGGCACCCATTGCATCCATTGCAGCGCGCGGCATAAACCGCCCCCACCTGCTTACCTATATGGAGATACGGGCTGTTTGCGCTTCGGCGTTGACACAGGCCCGAGACAGGAAAAAGCCCGATGACAAAGCCTGAAATGTCGCGCGTGGAGAAAGCAAAGCAGCGGTTTACGGATACAGTTCTGCCTATTTCCAAGACGCTGAGAGAGGCCGGAGAAAAGTCCGCACCCCGCTCTCGTCCCTCCCGTCACGACGACGCTGCTTATATGAAGGCCGAGGAAGCCCGAGTAAAAGCTCGCCGTGCTGCAACCGGTCGCGCCAAGGGCGGTGTGGTTTGTAAAAAAGCCCCGAAGAAACGGTGACACGCTTCACATCTAACATCGGTTAGGTTATGGTGCTTTACCTAGGAATGAATACCCGTATCGACTGACCTAGCAGACGTAGTAGAGACGATACGGGGTGGTGCTACTACACGGAGATAAAAATGGCTATTACATCATTCAGCGGTCCCGTACGCTCGCTCAACGGGTTTATTACCTACGGTTCCGGGGCTGTTGTAAACATCCCGGATAACACCAACACGGTGACAGTTTCCCCCGAACTTCACGGTGGCAGCCGCATTATCCGTACCAACGATGCAACGCTTGTCATCACGCTCCCGGCTATCATCGCTACTCCGGCTCCCGACTCCGCCGGACCGGGCGGTCCTGTGAGCACGCGGAACAACATCGGTATCAGCTACAACTTTTTCGTCGAGACCACGGCTACCAACTGGAAGCTCGGGACGAACGGTATCGACAGGTTTGTAGGCTCTTTGCTCATGGTGCCTTCCGCTGGTGGCGCTGCAAGCGGCTTCGTGCCAGCAGCTTCCAATGATTTCATCAACTTCAACGGTTCCACGACTGGCGGTATCGCCGGGACATGGCTGCAAGTTACTGCTGTGGCTCCCCTGAGATACTTCGTGCAGGGTGTCGTTATCGGGTCGGGTGTGCTTGCGACCCCGTTTGCTGACGCCTGATAAGGAATAAGCCATGGCTATGCAAACTGACGTTCTATCTACGCAGCCGCTCAATGCCACTGGTAACTTCCAGACACAGGGCGGCACCAATCTCGGGCGCTCTCGTATCAAGGCCATCTATGCCGTTTGCGGGGCTTCCGCCGGGAACGTGACTATTCGAGATGGGGCCAGTGGTGGTGTGCTTGTCCAGATTGCCACTCCCACGAGTGTAAACGCTGGTTCGATATACATAATCATGCCTGGTCAGGGTATTCTGGCTGATCGTCCGCTGCATGGCACTCTTACCAACGCAACATCGGTAGTGGTGTTTTATGGCTAAGACTCCGGCGTGGACCCGCAAAGAGGGCAAGAACCCAAAAGGCGGGCTCAACGCCAAGGGGCGGGCGTCGGCCAAGAAACAGGGTATGGATTTGAAGCCACCCCAACCGGAGGGCGGCAAGCGTAAAAAGAGTTTTTGTGCGAGATCGGCGGGCCAGATGAAAATGTGGCCTAAGGCGGCCAAAGACCCGAATAGTCGTCTACGTAAGGCGAGGCGTGTATGGGACTGTTAGAACCCGAACCAGTAGTCAGAACAAGGGATATAGTCGTGCAGGAGTTTACAGAACTGTGGTTGCTCCTGCTCACGATGGGTATGATGGTTGTCGGGTTTTTCTTGAGGGGAAAGTTTACCCAGATGGACGCTACAGACCTGCTGCTCCGCTCTACCCGTGAGGAGATCGCGCGCGAGCACATAACCCGCGCCGAGTACAAACAGGATTTGCAGGTCTTGTCTGATCGTCTGGATTCCAGTTTCAAACGTCTGGAAGATAAGTTGGATGCAGTGTATAAAGAGGTAAGAGTTCAAGGGAAATAGCTATGAGCACCTTCGAGACCACCCGCAAAGCTGCCGTTGTTTCCGGCAAGCAGGAGTTCTGGTGGGACAGTGCTATTTATTTTGCTGCGACCGGAGAGCCTGTCCCTGTTGCGGACTCGCCTCCACCGGAACAGCCTCGTGTCAGGCGTGTAGTTCGTTCAAGAAAGTAGGAGAGTGGTTATGAAGGGTAAAGCAGGCTGCGGCCCCAAGATGGCTACTGGTGGGTCGTTCCGTAAGGTGGCTGATGGTATTGCCAAGAAAGGCAAGACCAAGGCTAAGATGCCGAAAATGAAGGGCGACTCCATCGGAGGCGGCGGGAAGATGGGTTCCCACAAGAAATGAGGTAGTTCATGCGACCGTCGCGCGGAATGGGGGCGATACGCCCCTCTAAAATGCCCAAGGCAAAGAAAGTTATCCGTAAGGATAACCCCGATGTTGTGGATGTTTACGCGCGCGGTGGTAAGACTCGAAAGTCGAAACCTTCTCCTTCACAGCGCCTTGCTTTCGGAACCGAGAGCCCGCGCGGCATTACGCGCAAACGGGTCAAAGATGCAGAGAGAGCGCCCGCCCGGTTAGGCAAACGCAAGCGCCTCCGTGCAGACCTCATCGGTATGCGGAAGTTGTTTTCGTGAGTGGTCGCACCAACGAGCCTAGATGGAAGCGCATTGTTGCTGACGTTAAGGCTGGTTCCAAGGGGGGAGCACCCGGCCAGTGGAGCGCGCGCAAGGCGCAGATGGCAACGCAGCGCTACAAGGCTTCCGGCGGTAGTTACACAGGCCCAAAGACAAAAGCGCAAAAGTCCTTGTCCAAATGGACGAAGGAAGATTGGGGCACCAAGTCGGGCAAGCCGTCTACCCAGGGTCCGAAGGCCACGGGTGAGCGCTATTTGCCGAAAAAAGCGCGTGAAGCGCTGAGCGATAAAGAGTATGCGGCTACGACTAGAGCCAAGCGAAAGGGCACGGCCAAGGGCAGGCAGTTTGTTCCGCAGCCTAAATCTGTCGCAACAAAGACTGCAAAGTTCAGGTAAGGAAACGTCATGGCTAACGCACTATATCCACGGTGGAAAGAACAGCTTCTCCAGTTTACCCCCAACAACAATATGTTGACTGGTACAGTTCGGGTCGCTCTTATTGATACCGGCCTCTATACTTACAGTGCAGCGCATCAGTTTTACTCGGCGGCGTCCGCTGCCGCTGTAGGCACTCCGCAGATTATCGGGGCAAAGACGTTCGTGGATGGTGTGTTCGACGGTGCAGATGTTACTTTCACCGCTGTCTCGGGCGCTTCGGTAGAAGCCCTCATCCTGTATATCGACACCGGAACTGCGGCAACATCCCCGCTGGTGGCCTTCATCAATACTGGTGTTACTGGCCTGCCCGTAACGCCTAACGGTGGTGATATTTCTATCACATGGAACGCCTTGGGTATCTTCCAGCTTTAGGAGCAGCCCATGACCATAACCAACACAGACCAACTTATCGACGCTCTTGCGAACAGATCGAGTCGTTTTGTTATCGACAAAGCGTCTATCATCAACCAGAACGTCGGTACGTTTACGTCGTTGTGGCGGGTCACTGGACAGCCCGCACAGGGCGCTATTCCCGCCCTCACCCCCGCTGTGCCAAACCATACTACTATTGGTGCCATAGATTTTACGCAGCAGATCGCCCCGGCAACAAGCTACATCGGGTGGATGTTTGCGTCCAGCGTCAACGCATCTACAACGCTGGAAATCCATGATCGTGTGGCGCACGTTGCTGGTCTGTCGCTCAACGTCACGACAGCGCAGCCGATTACAGGTATGGATTTGGGGCCGACAGGCTTGAACCTTGAGCCAGCCCGCCGGGGGGCCGCCAATTTTTCGGATATACAGTGGTGGCTGGAGATATATATAGATGGGGGCACGACGGCCTCTAACGCAACCATCAATGTTACTTACAGCGACGGCACGACTGGAAATCTCAATCTATTGGGCGTCGGTGCTACCAGGACAGCGCGGCTATCCCCTCTAATACCACTCATACCGCTTGCGGACCAGGGTAAGTATATTCGTGGGATAAACTCGATTACTCTGTCTGCTCTTACTGGTGGGGCCGGTAACGCCGGTTTTACTGCAACCAGGTCTCGCACAGCTATCCCCATGTCCCAAGCCAACTTTACAACGGTGTCGGACTTTAGCGCGCTGAGCCTGCCTGAAATCCCAAACAACTCCTGCCTTATGCTGCTGCTGCTTCCGGGGGCGACTACAAGCGGTATTCTGCGTGGCGGGGGTAAAATTATACACGGCTAATCCGTGCGGCTGTTTTTTCAGACCAGGGCATACACACCCAACCTTTTGTTCGGTCGAGACCCGGCGGGGGATATTCTCCGTGCGGAGTTTTGGGGTGCAGCAACCTTACAGGCCCTCGCACCCGTCCGGCTAGATAACGCGAACGTCTTTTTCTCCCCTACGGTAGCGCAGCCGGGGGGTGTGGTTACACTACTCCCTGTTCGTCTGAACAACACCAACGTCTTTTTTGCACCAAGCCTTCGGCGGGCCATTGCACCCGTCCGGCTGAACAACACCAACGTCTTTTTTGCACCAAACCTTCGGCGGGCTCTTGCACCCGTCCGGCTGAATAACGCGAACATATTTTTTGCACCAAGCCTTCGGCAGGCCCTTGCACCCGTCCGTCTGAACAACGCGAACATATTTTTCTCTCCCACGGTAACGCAGCCTGCTGCCGGGGTTACGTTGTCCCCTGTTCGTCTGAACAACACCAACGTCTTTTTTGCACCAGGGCTTCGGCGGGCTCTTGCACCCGTTCGTCTGAACAACACCAACACGTTGTTTCCGCCGGGTATCCGCAGGAATCTAACGCCGGTTAGATTCGATAATACCAACACGTTGTTTCCGCCGGTGGTTACTGCGTTCGGCGGTACGCAAACCATACTGCCCGGCCTGTATGTAAACAGAAGCGTTGTTTATCCGCCCGTCATAGGCAGACAACCGGCTATAGAGCCGCCGTTCTACGTGTCGCCCGACGTGTTTTTTGAAGCCTTTATCCGGCGTGGACCGGCGGCTCCCATGTGGACCGCAGTTCCGAATGTTGGTAGTAGTAACTTTACTGCTACACCCGGCGTCGATAGTTTTGTATGGAATACCTAGCCAGACCGAAGGGGCTGCACCCATGACAACAAGCGACACTACACTGTTCAATCTTGACTTGAACACTATCGTTGAAGAAGCGTTCGAGCGCTGCGGTCAGGAACTTCGGTCTGGCTATAACCTTCGCACGGCGCGGCGCAGCCTGAACCTACTTACTATCGAGTGGGCCAATCGTGGTATTAACCTGTGGTCTATCGAGGAGGGTTCTATCCCCCTCGTGCGGGGTGTGGCCAAATACGGTATGCCGGTTGATACGATTGATATTATCGACCATGTTGTGCGTACGCAGTCGGGTGCAGGCCAGACTGATATCAACATATCGCGGGTTAGCGTGAGCACCTACTCCACCATTCCGAACAAGAACATCCTTGGTCGCCCCATCCAGTTGTGGTATCAGCGTTTCGGTGGACAAGACCAACCGACCGGTCCGCAATATCCGACAATCACGTTGTGGCCTGTGCCGGACCGGGATGATTTCTATACTCTGGTCATCTGGCGGCTCCGCCGCCTTAAGGACACTGGCGATGGCGTTAACACGCAGGATATTCCGTTCCGCATGTTACCGGCGCTTGTTGCGGGGCTTGCATATTATCTTGCCATGAAGCTGCCTGACGCTCTGCCACGTCTCGAAATGCTGAAAATGGCTTATGAAGAACAGTGGCGGCTGGCTTCGGAGGAAGATCGTGAGAAAGCACCAATCCGTTTTGTTCCTCGCCTTCTGAGTTATTGAGCCATGCCGAACAGATTTGCTTCCGGTAAAAAGGCTATCGCGGAGTGTGACCGCTGCGGCCACCAGTACAAACTGAAAGAACTTCGGACCTTTGTTATCAAGACCAAGAATGTAAATATTCTTGTGTGCCGGACTTGCTGGGAACCAGATCAGCCGCAGTTGAGCCTTGGCCTGTATCCTGTTAATGACCCGCAGGCTCTGCGCAACCCGCGCAGGGATATTTCTTACTTGCAGGGCGGACTTACAGTCGGGGGCACGCCGTCGGGCGGCAGTCGCGTCATACAGTGGGGCTGGAACCCCGTCGGCTTGAATAATCCTTTGCTTTTGTCGGGGCTGGTTGATGTGCTACAATTAACCGGCAAGGTGGGTAACGTCACCATCGCTACAAGTTAGGAGGTTTTCATGAGCACTTATAAACAACCCGCATCCGTGCCGGTTCCGAACTCCAACGGCTACCCGAACGATGTTGCGAACACGCAAACCGTAAAGACGCGGGGCACCGGCGCAGCAACCAGGGGCACCAAGTCAAGCACGAAGCTGGGCTGACGTGGACTACGCGACGCTCTCTGCGACTATCAAGGGGTATGTCGAAAACGACTTCCCGGCTACCGTCGGTATAGGTGGGTTAACACCCGCCGAGCAGATCGCCACGTTTGTTACGCAGGCGGAGCAGCGCATATTCCATACCGTCCAGCTTCTGGACCTCCGGCGTAACGTGACCGGCTGCCTTACTGCGTTCAACAGATATATGACGCTACCCGCTGACTGGCTTGCGACTTTCTCGTTTGCGGTTATCGACCCTGTGTCCGGGCGATATGATTATCTGCTCGACAAGGACGTGAACTTCATCCGGGAGGCGTTCCCCGTCCCTACAATGTACGCCAAACCAACACACTATTCTTTTTTCGATGCGAACACTGTTCTGCTAGGGCCGACACCCGACCTGGATTACGATGTTGAGTTGCATTATTTCTATTACCCAGAATCAATTACTACGGCTGGCAGGTCGTGGCTCGGGGACAAGTTCGATAGTGTCCTGCTGTATGGCTCGCTTCTCGAAGCCTACACGTTTATGAAGGGTGAGGAAGATATTATTGTCGGCTACCAGAAGCGCTATGATGAAGCGCTTGCCATGCTCAAGCAGCTTGGCGAAGGCAAGAACCGGCAGGATACCTTCCGCAACGTCCAGACACGCTACCCGGTGAAATAACCATGTTAGTTGACCCCTTTGCAGGCAGTGTTGGCACGGTTGGAGTGCGGACTACGACTGGGCGCGGGATGACCCCCGAAGAAATTGCGGATATTGCACTCGACAAGATTATGTCTGTCAGCAAAGGGGCACCACCCGTCATTCTTGAGCAAGCTATGGCGTTCCGCGAGGACATACGGAAAGTGCTCGTGCACTACCTACACCAAGCGGCTGAGTCCGAACGGGTTTCACTGGTTGCAAAGTTTCACAAAGCGGGCTATCCTGAACTTGTGAAAATCCTCGATATGTAGGAGTTATTGCCGTGTCGATTACTCAAGCCATGGCAACGTCTTTCAGGGCTGAACTTATGTTGGGCGCGCATGATTTCCGTCCGAGCGGGGGTAGCGTGTTCAAGCTCGCCCTTTATACGGCGGCAGCGCAGCTTGATGCCAACACGACTACATACACGAGTTCAAACGAAGTCCCTTCGGCGGGCACAAACTACGCTGCTGGCGGGAACAGCCTGACAAACCTGGGTGTTACGGCAACCAACGTCAACGCTTTTGCTGGAGTCGGTTTCGTCGATTTCAGTGATTTGACCTTCAATAACCTTACAACGGTTGCGCGAGGGGCGCTTATCTATAACAGCACACCGAGAACCAACAGTAACGCGAACACAGCGCTGACCAACCCGGCGGTTGCTGTCCTTGACTTTGGCTCCGACCGGGCTTCGACAGATGGTACGTTCACCATCATCTTCCCAACGGCTGATAGCACGAGCGCTATTATTCGTATCGCGTAGGGGATGTCATATGACGACTTTCAGCGAAGCGTTCGCCGCCGCCCGTAGGGCTGGAAAAAAGACGTTTGTTTTTCAGGGCAAAACATACAGCACGGCTGTTGCTACGTCTGACAGACCTACGCCTCGGCCCGAACCTGCCTGGCTTGTTGCGGCGCGTGGCTATATCGGTATCCGGGAAGTTCCCGGCCCTGCACATAACCCGCTTATCGTCAGGTGGTCAGTCCAGCTTGGTGCGTGGTGGCGAGACGATGAAACCCCGTGGTGTGGTACTTTTGTCGCTCGCTGTGTCGAAGATGCTGGCTTTGTCAAAGCAAGGAACTGGTTCCGCGCTCGTGCGTGGATGAAGTGGGGCGTGCCTGTTTCTGCTCGCGTTGGTGCTATTGCTGTGTTCAGCCGTGGTGGGGGTAGTGGCCATGTGGGTTTTGTCGTGGGGGAAACTCCGACCCACTACGCTGTGCTCGGGGGCAACCAGAGCAATATGGTGAATATTGCGGGTATCGCAAAAAACCGGCTCCTCGGTTTCCGCTGGCCCGCCGGTGATACTTCGCCTGTCATCTCCTTGCCCAAACTAACGAGGATAGACCCGACAGACGGGAACGAGGCATGAATCCCGTATTTGCCTATATTGCTCTCGGTTCCCTTGCGGTCGGGGGTTTCGCTGGCTGGAAAGTGCGGGACTGGCGGTGTGATGCACAAGCAGCGGCGGCGCAGCGCGCAGCGCAGCGGTTGGCAGATCAGCGACAAGTAGAACTGGATACGCTGGCCCAAAGCTACAACACCCTGTCGGGTGATTTTATAGGGTTGCAAGTCCGGCTTCGTGATGCTGGCCGCGAGACGGGCGGCGTAATCCGGGAGATATACCGCAATGTTAAGGTTCCTGTTTCTTGTGCTGTGCCTGACAGCGCTCTCCGCTTGCTCGACGTGGCGCAACTCCGGGCAAACGCGGCTGTTAAGGGAACCACCCCTCCCGGCGAACCTGACCGCCGACTGCCCGCAGACACCGAAAAGGCCGTCCCCGTTCGTTGACCCCGAGCGCTTGATATGGGAAGCAGATTTGCTGTATCTATACGGCGAGTGCGCGGGTAGTAAGCGCAAGTTGGTTGATGCCCTGAACAAAAGGTAAGTCCCATGGCCAAGTATTTTGCTGGAACCCGCTCGCTGATGTCTCTGCGTAGCCTAGGTTCAGTTACGTGGACTACAACAGCAGGGCGCTTCGACCCCCTGTATGTCCCCGGCGCTGTTCTCGTGGGGGGGGAAAATGCGCGCGTGGATGTACCTATAGGGTTGGACGCAGCATCTGTTACAACGCTCTGGGGGCATTTTGAATCTTTTACTGCTGACGTAGGGTTTTTTAATACGGATAATTATTCATTTTTACAATTTATAAATCCTTCTGGGACTACTATAGCACGGTTTGAGATGGGTGTTAGCCCTGAAGCTCTACGGTTTCAATTTTGGAATGGGTCCACTTTTGTACGCGCAGGGCCGGTTGTTTTTCCAAGTATTGGTATAAGAGATGTTTTTGACTTTAGAATTGTATGTGGGACCACAGGTAGTTTTCAGTTGTGGCGTAACGGTTCTATTGCTCTTTCTGTAACTGGTCTAAGCGCAGCAGTTGATAGAATCGCTGCGGTTGGTCTTGGAAGCTTCCCTAGAGACGCATTAGCGTACAGCCAAGTAGCGCTAAGCGATTTCGATATGCGGGCGTGGAAGTTTCCAAGTGACATTCTGACTACCGCCGGCACTTATAACGAGGGCACAGGCACTCTTGGGAACATGGTAGACCTTGACCTTAACACTTCGTTCCGGTCTCGGTGTGCGTAGTGTTAACATTAACGGGACCATGCGTGTTTCTTCGCCCATTGCTAACGCGCGGCATATACTGCGTATTGGCTCGACAGACTTCCAGTCTCCAAATATTACACTCGCCCCTACGCCTGGATATGAAATACGGGGATTTTACTGGGACAATAATCCCGCAACTTCTTCTGTGTGGAGCATCAGCGACTATAATTCCGCGCAGAAGGGGCATGTTGCGATAACTTGAGCCGGTGTCTGCTTTTTCTTTTATAGCTGCGGGCACCCGCGTTCAAAGCGCGAGCGCTACCGCACTAACTCCGACACTTACTGTAGATAGTGCGTTCCCCCACAGCGTCCGT
>QLUN01000049.1 GCA_018725455.1 Chloroflexota bacterium | reverse complement strand
GCTAAAGCGAAGTAAAGCGCGCTGCCTACCAGGTGCGCTGTAGCTGCCCGTCCAGCTCGCGGCGGGTGAAGCCATAAACGATGGACATTGCCGTGTCGAGCGACCTCCCTCCCCCCAGGGGAGAGGTGATACGCCAGAGCGTGTGAAAACTCTCCTGGCCGTGATTTGTCAGCAGATAGTCGACCAGGCCTGCGGCCAGCGGTTCAACAATGTCGGCCGGGAGGTTAGAGAAATCTAACAGGTACAGGGGGATCCACTCCTCCCTGTGCAACCGGTTCTGCAGGAGTGATAGATGATCCTCATCAGGCGCGCTGAGGTAGCGCACCAGCCCCCGCTGAAGGAGAGGGGAGCGGGTCTGGTCGCGCCACAGATGAAACGCAACCAGTTCGGCGAGGTGCCGGCGCAGCCCCTCCGGGGAGGCAACGACGAGGAGCCCGGCGCGGAGGTCGGGGGTCATCCCTTTCGCAGGTGGGCAGCCGACGAAAATCACCAGATCAGCAGGGAAGGGAATGGCATCGCTGGCAAGACGCCTCCTCATCTCAGCCAGCTCGATGGGGATCCTCTCCCCGAAATCGTAGGGCAGGGGGCTGTCAGGAGCTACGTGCACCCGCGCTCCTTCAACAACGATCGTTTTCCATTGGGAATAGACCTCGACGAGCCGCAGCTCGTGCTGGACGCTTTCCCCTTTCTGTTGCGCTTGTCGGAAGCTCGTTCTCGCCGCTTCCCACTCGCCCCTCAGCAGGTGAATCCATCCCAAATCACGCGCAATCGCGCCAGCCTCCGCATCATTGGCATCGGTGGCCACTTGCGCCTCCCGCAATAGCGAGAACGCCTCATCCAGACGCCCCACCCGGATAAGACCGCCCCCGCGCGCCCGCGCCCACCCATTGGCCTGTTCCGCCAACGCCACCGCCTCTCTCCATCCCTCATCAAGCTCCGTCAGCCCGACGCCGTAGACCGTTTGCAGATTAGTCTCCAACGATCCGACCCTCCACAGTCCCATCACCCGCTTCAGGCCACCGGGCTGCTCACTGAGGAAGGCGACCAGGGAGACGGCCATGTGCAACAGGTCGGGATCGACGGCGTATTCCCACCCAGCGATCCGGGCCATTCCGGCCAGCCCAACAACGGCCGCCGCGGCGTGGGGGGAATTAAACAACTGGTAACGGGTGGGAGGGAATCGCCCCTCAAATCGTAGCAGTTCCGCTACGCTCAGCCGCAGGACCTTCGGCATGGCAGCTACGGGGAGGTGATGGTTGCGCCCCGGCTCCCGGACGTACTCGATAATGGCGTGACGCAGCAGGCGAGAGCGGTTCTCTCCGACGGCGAAGTCGCCGATCAGTTGGATGAATGCCTCCCGCGGGTCCTCACCCCAGATCAGATCCACTGCAGCGGGGAAGATCAACCTCACGTGCGGGTTCTTGCGCTGGGCGATGATGGTGCGGAACTGCCCCGCGTTGTTGTGGACGAACACGTTGATCCGCGGCGGGAGCTCCGCGGGGGAGAGACCGACCGCTGCCGCCAGTGCGGCCAGCTCCTCCTCCAGATAAGCGATGTAGCTGTGGGGGTCGTCGATGAACGGAGAGTCCGAGGGGAAATGGACCGTTATCCACGCTCCCCTCTCCGAATGAAGCGGGAGCCGCGCCCCAGTTACCTGCGGGAGAACGTGGAACATCAACAGGGAGACGATCCCGATGGCGAGACTCCCGATCAGCATCCCCCAAGCTACTTGTCTCATCGCACGACCATTGTAGTTAGTTGGACAAACTATGCCCCCCACCGCAACCGGCGAGACCGCCATCCCCGCGCGCCTCAATTCTGTACTCCCCCCTAGGAAGAGCGCTCACGCCTTGTGTGGGGTAATAGTTTAGTTTCTCCAAAAGATAGGTTCAATATACCACATTTCATTAAACCTGCCAAGCACAATTTTTGGGAAAACTTACCTGTTACTGTGTGGGTCAGTAGCATCGCGCAGCGCGTCCCCCATGAAGTTGAATGCCAGGACGGTGACGAAGATGACCACACCGGGGATGAGGATCCAGGGGTGCATTTCAATGTTGACGATGTTCGCCGCCTCTTGTACCAGCATCCCCCAGCTAGTGGCTGGTTCGCGGATCCCCAACCCGAGGAAGCTGAGCGCGGACTCGGTGAGGATCATCCCGGGCATGGAAAGAGTAGCCCCGACCAGGAGGTAGGTTAGTACACCGGGCGTCATGTGACGCAAGATGATGCGCAAGTCGCTGCACCCGATCGCCTTGGCCGCCAGCACGTACTCCCGCTCCCGCAGCGACAGGAACATCCCGCGCAGGATCCGGGTTAGCCCGCCCCAACTGATCATGGCGAGGATGCCGACGATTCCCAGGAAGGCCAGTCCCGGCGGGATCCCCAGAGCGTGCATGATCGTGGCGGCAACGAGCAGTATCGGCAGCCCGGGCACGGCGATCACCACCTCGCAGGCCCGCTGGATCACTTCGTCGATCCCTCCACCGTAGTAGCCAGAGACCCCACCCAATATCACCGCGATCGGCATAATGATCAGGACAACGAGCGGACCGATGATCAGGGAGATGCGGGAGCCGTAAAGGATACGCGAGAAGAGACAACGGGCGAGGGAATCGCTCCCTAACAGGAATATTTGCGCCACGTCCCGTGGGTCATTCCCCGCCGTCCCCACCCCGAACAGGCGCAGGTTGGTGGGGAATAGGCCCAGGATCCTGTGGGTATCAGGCCCGCGCACAAAGAGCCTGATGGGGTAGGCCATGGTGGTGTCCTCGACGTACGAAACCCTGAATGTAGCCCGGTCGACCACCCTGTTGGTCGCATAGACGAACGGCCACGTCAATCGCCCCTCCTGATCAATGATGCGGATACGGCTGGGGGGATGGAACGGTCGGCCACGCATCTGAAGCCCATAGTGATAAGGGGCAAGGAAGTTGGCGAATACGGCGACCAGGACCAGCATGATAACAACCGCAGCCCCAGCCTGCCCGACGCGGTGGCGCTTGAACGCCCGCCAGACGAGCTGCCCCTGGCTACGGCTGACGTACGCCCCCTCTTCGAGATCCTGCCTCGCTGTCCTCTTCCCTCCCAGTAACCATCTCATCATGTCTCTCATGGTAGTCATCTCCTTCCCCTTAATTGTGGGCGACTGTGGAGCGTACCCGGGGATCGACCCAGGCGAGGGCGAAATCGGCGATCAGGTTTCCAATCAGCAGAAGAATGGTGAAGAACATCAATCCGGCCATCACCGTGTGCATATCTTCCCTCTGGAGGGCCTCCCAGAAGGCTCGCGACACCGTGGGCAGCCTGAGGACGATCGCCGCGATCAACTCCCCCGTTACCAGGGCTTGCAGCAGGCCCATACCTAGGATGGAGATCAGCGGGTTGACGGCGTTGCGCAGCACGTGCTTGTAGAGTACCACCCGTTCGGTGAGACCCTTCGAGCGGGCGGTGAGCACGTACTGCTCCCTCATCGTATCGAGGATCTGCCCCCGCAATATCCGCAGCAGCCCGGCCATCCCTGCAGTGCCGATTACCAGCACCGCCGGCCAGACATGCCACAGGAAACTGACGAACTTCCCCCACGTCCACGGCTGTCCCAGGTATTCTGGTGCCACCACGCCGGTGATCCCCAATCCAAATGCCCCCACATTCAACGGAACCACCAGGATCCACAGCAATAGCAGGGCGAAGAAGAAGTTGGGAATCGCCATTCCGAAGAAGGCGAACCCGGTGAGCAGGTGATCCCCTGGCTTGTACTGATGGGTGGCAGAGTAGATCCCTAATGGGAGCGACACCAACCAGGTGAACAGAATGGTCATTACCGCGACCCGCACCGTCCACCCCAAGCGCTCCATGCCGGGGCCAAACAGGGTCTCAAAGGCCGGGCGGCCGGTGGCAAACGAGGTTCCGAAGTCCCCCCGCACCGCATTGCTGAGCCAGCGCCAATACTGCACATGGACCGGCCTGTCCAGGCCCAATCGCTCTGCCTCGCGCTCCAGCATGGCACGGTCGATGTCGGGGTCGAATTGGTGCTGGGTAAGAAAGTCCCCTGGCATTATAAGTATTAGCCCAAAGCACAATATGGAGATCACTAACATCAGTGGGATCATGTACAGAAGGCGCTGTATGATGTAAGTAATCATTTGCACGAACCCCCTTAGTTTATGAATATACTTCCTCCGAGCGGGGGAAGGCCCGCTCGGAGGGTCCGATTAAATGGTTTATTATCGGAGAAAGCCGAAGATCACCCCTCGCGCACCGGCGACGGTGGCGTTCACGTTGGACCAGTCGGCATTGCCGAGGTGGTCATAGATCGCGAATTGGAAGGTCCGCGCCGCGGTGTAGATCACCGGCAAGTTCTCCGCCACGATCCGCTGGAACTCGGCGAAGTAGGGAAAGGCCTCGGCATCGGACTTTGCGGCGGCTTGCAGAGCCCAGAGCTCATCAACGCGGGCGCTCCACTCCATGGGGTCGGCGACGGGGAACTTCTCCGGCAGACGTCCGTCCGGACCACCAGCCGAGAAGCGCCAGAAGTGGAGGTCCCCGGTGCTCTTCCAGATCACCCCTGCTCCGTGCGGATCGAGCGCACCGGTGAAGCCGATGATCACTCCCTCCCAGTCCGTGGCGCTGGTGAGCCTGCCGACCAGTGTGGGGAACGGGATGGGAGTGAAGATCATATCTATGCCGATCTTCCGCAGGTCAGCCTGCAAGAGCAACCCTATCCCCTCCCGTAACGTGTTCCCGGCGTTGGTCATGACCGTGAACCTGACCGGCGTCCTGTCGGGGAACTCCCTGATCCCGTCCCCGTCGGTGTCACGCAGGCCGATGTCGTCCAACAGGGCCCTGGCCTTATCCAGGTTGTAGCGGAGGAGGAGCTTCTTCTCCGGAGCGTAGAACGGGGAGGGGATCGATACCGGGCTCCACAATTCGACCCCCATGCCCAGGAAGAGGCCGTCGATGATCTCATCCCTGTCTATCGAGTGTGACATGGCCTGGCGGAAGCGAAGATCGCGGAAAAGCCCCCGCAGGTTCGGATCCTCCACATCCTGCAGGAAGGAGAGGAACTCCTGTCCGAAGTGGGGCGTGTCATGGATTAGCACGCGGTACCCCCGATCTCGAGCCTCCGCAACCATGGCCGCCACGTCCTCCGGTCGGGGGCCGACGGCGTCGGTCTTACCGGCGCGGAACTTGAGGATCGCCACGTCGATGGACTCCACGATGTGTACCAGTAGCCTATCAAAGTAGGGAAGTTGGGTACCTGCCGGATCGAACTGCCAGTAGTGGAGGTTGCGCACCATCTTGATCGCGAGGTCGGGGATGAACTTTTCGAGGACGTACGGACCCGTCCCGACCATCGCCTTCGGATCTACGTCAACTCCCCAGGCGGTGTTGAACTGGCACTTCTCAAGCGCTGGATTGAGTTTTCTCACATACTGCCACAGCTTGTGCTGTGGGAGGATCGGGGTGGTGCCAACCGCCCCCAGAAGCGGCCGGAACCAGGTGCTGACGATGACCCTCACCGTGTAGTCGTCGATCCGCTCGAAGCTCGGCATGGTCCCGTCCGGAAGCTCCCAGATGACCCGCCGGGCGGCGACGTCCGGGTTGAGCCACAGATCCCGCCAGGTGAACATGACGTCATCAGCGTTGAACGGCTCGCCGTCCGACCATCGGATCCCCTGCCGCAGGCGGAAGGTGATGGACAGCCCGTCCTCCGCGACCTCCCAGGACTCGGCAAGGACGGGGACGTGCTCCATGGTCATCGTATCCCGCTCGACCAGGCCGTGGAACATCCGATCGGGGACCACAGCCGAGGCGGTGTCCCGCACCATGATCGAATTGAAGTGCTTGGGGTTGGAGATCATCGAAGTCCGGAACGTTCCACCCCGCTGCCCCACCTCCAGGCCCGCGTAGGCCGTCCCAGGCATGCCGAGGGGAATCACGCGGCCGAAGGGTGGTACGAACACTGGCGCTACTGGCGGCACTGGCGCTACTGGCGGCACTGGCGCTACTGGCGGCACCTCCACCGGCTCCACCGGCGGGGCGGCTACTACTGGCGGTACCTCTGTCGGCGGCGGACATCCCATTGCCAGTATGCTCACCACCAACAAAGCAGTCAGCAACAATGACATACTAACTTTCAGTCTTGCCATTTACTTTTTCCTCCTTTGTTATACTTTCCCATGCTCTTTCCTTGGCTTAAAATGAACCCTGTTGCTCTATCTTCCCACCCCCTTTCCGAGGCCGGTTATTCGGAACCCTGTTGCTCTATCTTCCCACCCCCTTTCCGAGGCCGGTTATTCGGTAACAGTTTAGTTTCTC
>QLUN01000048.1 GCA_018725455.1 Chloroflexota bacterium | reverse complement strand
AAGCCGTACCGTTCTGCCCAATCTGGCATATCGTACAACGCCTGTGGCTCCGTAAGCCGACATTGAACCACCAACTCAGCTATTACGCCATGCCCCATATCTGCTTGCTCGGCAATGGAGCAGTGCTTGTCCACAATCTTGGCCAGACCCAAACGACGCAGAAAAGGAGTTGTGAGCACCAATGGTCCAACTACCCGAGTTTCAAACTCAACATCGCCCAGTCTCTCGGTCATCGCGGCACCTCGCTGTCAACGTAAGTGCCACTATTCTACACGATTTAACCCTTTCAGGGAAGTGCGGAATGCAAGTTATATAGGGGGAAGAGGTTGTCAAGTACCCGAATTAAATCATCTAAAATGTAAACCGGGGAATTGCCCGGCGACTTGACACCGCTTGTCGCCCACGATATAATCGTAATCGTTCAGCCATCAACGGTCAGCCCCGTGGAGTAGTCCACTTACTCCACGGGGTCAGAATTCAGCAGTTCAAGAGGGACTTTAAGTAGAAAGCACTCCATCCCAGACGGCTGAAAGCTGACTGCTGAACGCTCTACATATAATCTTAGCGGTTTGGAGTTCGCTTTGGGAGCCGAATTGAACTCAGAATGGGAACCCCGGCTACTTGGCTTGCTGTGCAAGTGGTGCAGCTATGGCGGCGCCGACCTGGCCGGGACCAGCCGTAAGAAATATCCCCCCAACATACGGATAGTAAAGCTCCCCTGCTCGGGGAGAGTCGATCCCCTCTTCATCCTCAAGGCACTACACCTGGGTTTCGACGGCGTGCTGGTTTCAGGCTGCCACCCCGGTGAATGTCACTATCAAACGGGGAACTTCCGTGCTCGGAGAAGGGTAGCGATAACCAAGAAGTTCCTCGAGTATATGGGCATCGAGCCTGAGCGGATTCAGGCGAGTTGGATCTCGGCCTCAGAGGCGGGAAAATTTGTTGAGGTGGTTACCGAGGTAACCGAGGGGCTAAGGACAATCGGGCCCAACCAATTATTTGATGAACAGCGACGGTAGGATGCAACAAAGGCTGCGGCATGAGGCTGGAGCCCTGCTGGAGCAAGATAAGGTTGACCGTATTATCGGTTTCGAACCAGGAAGCCTGAAATTCACCACTACCCCATTAATAACCAAAATCAAGGACGACCTCGACCGCCTGGTAATCAACCCCTTCATAGTCAATAACCTGGCGGTATTCCTGCCCGGTCTCAAGGGGCGCATCGCCATTGTTTCCAAAGGATGTGATAGCCGCTCCATCGTCAGCTTGATACAGGACAACAAGGTCAGTCGGGACGATCTGGTGATCATCGGTATCCCCTGCCCGGGGATGATCGATCTACGTAAGGTAGAGAAGCTAACCGGCAAGGACAGAGATGAGATGGATGATATCATCAGGGAAGGCGACAAGGTAGTCATAAGAGAAGGGATAAGGGATGAGGGATATGGGATAACCCCTGACCCCTATCCCCTAACCCTTGAGGTAAGCGATGTCCTTTTCGATAACTGCCTTGCATGCGAGTTCCCTACCCCACAGGATTACGATATCCTCCTTGGTGAGCCAGTCGCTAGTCGGCAGTCGGCAGCTGGCGAATCAGTCGAGAGTCAAGAGTCAAGAGTCGAGAGTCGAGGGGAGGGGGACTCCAGAGCGAAGCGTCTCCAGAGCGAAGCGTCTTCAGAGCGAAGCGTCTCCGGACTCCAGACTATCAACTATCGACTATTGACCAGGCAGCAAAGGTGGGGGTTCTGGAGAAAAGAGTTCCGCCGCTGCATCCGCTGTTATGCCTGCCGCAACATCTGCCCGTCGTGCTTTTGCAAGCGTTGCTTTGTCGAGGAGAGTGAGCCTCAATGGCTGATGCCAGTGCCGCGGTGGCAAGAGAACCTCATGTTCCAAGTAATCAGGAACATCCATCTCGCCGGAAGATGCACCGATTGCGGCGAGTGCGAGCGCTCCTGCCCGATGAATATTCCTCTCAGAAGCCTGACCATGGAGATGTATAACCTGGTCGGTGAGCTCTTCAACTTCAAGGCAGGGATGGATAAGGATGCGCCACCATTAATGACCCACTATGAGCAGGAAGAGGCGGAGGATTTAATCAGGTAGAACAATGGGTATCAAGAAAATAGCCAAAAAGGATATTGGCAACCTTCTCCACCAGTGGGGTAAGGACTACACCATATTGGTTCCCTCCACTGAAGGTGACACCGCGTTGACAGTTCACGGTTCACGGTTCACGGTTCACGGTTTATGGGATGGCAGCGATGTCAATCTGGATTGGCATCGAAATACCGTAAAACCCCCCAAGTCCAACTTCCTGCCACCGATGGAGGAAATGTTCCGCTTCCAGAAGGGGAAGGAAGGCCACAGTATAGAGTTGCCACAGGAGGAACGCCGGCAGTTGATTTTCGGCATCCGCCCCTGCGATGCCCGGTCTTTAAGGTTACTGGACATGATCTTCACCGATGTATATCAAGACCCCTATTATCTCCCCAAGAGAAACAGTGCGGTGCTGGTCGGGCTGGTATGCCTTAGGCCTTATGATAGCTGCTTCTGCACCTCCCTCGGTATCAGCCCGGGAGGATCAGATGATGTGGATCTGCTGCTTACTGATATTGGTGATGAATTCCTGATCGAGGAGATAAGCGATAAAGGAAAACGCCTGATGGAGTTAACTGCCGGTCTCGAAGATGCAACCGAGGATGACATAACCAAAGCTAGCGAAGCGAAAGAGAAAGCCTATGGCAAGGTGACCAGGAAGATAGACACTCAGCACCTTAAGGATAAGCTGCTCTCCTCATTTGAAGATGAGACCTACTGGGAGAAGGTAGCCGCCAAGTGCATCGGTTGTGGCATCTGCACCTTTCTCTGCCCCACCTGCTATTGCTTTGATATAACCGACGAGAAGGTCAAGAAACAGGGGGCAAGATTCCGGTGCTGGGATAGCTGTGCCTTCTCCCTATATACCAAGATGCCCATGGAAAATCCCCGGGAGGAGAAATGGCAGCGGGTAAGACAGAAGGTATGCCACAAGTTTGAGTTCTACCCCATGAGTTTTGATGTTATCGCCTGTACGGGATGCGGAAGGTGTATTCGTCTCTGCCCGGTGAATTGGGATATTTGCCAGACCTTAGAGGGGATAAGGGATAGGGGAGGAGACCATCAATGACAGCTAGCGATATCAGCGACAAACACAGATTCCTGGCGCAGGGTAATGTCTACCTGCCGCACATAATGATAATTGAGAAGATAATTGAAGAAACCCCCGGTGTCAAAACCTTCCACTTCAATTTTAAGGATGAGCAGATAAGAGATGAGTTCACCTTCGAGTCGGGGCAATTCGGTGAATACTCGGTCTTCGGTGTTGGCGAAGCGCCTTTCTGCATTTCATCGAGCCCCACCCGGGGCGACCACCTCGAGTTTACTCTACAGCGAGTGGGCAAGGTAACTAACGCACTGCACCGACTCGGCGTCGGCGCGGAAATCGGCTTCAGAGGACCCTACGGCAACAGCTTCCCCATTGATCTCCTGCAGGGGAAAAACCTCATTTTCGTCGGCGGCGGCATCGGTCTGGCTCCGCTGAGGTCTCTCATCTGGAATGTCCTCGACAACAGGGATAAATACGGCGATGTCCAGATTATCTACGGAGCGCGCAGTCCGGCCGATCTGTGCTTCAGGTATGACCTGGATGCATGGGGCGACGACAAGACGGTCGATGTGATAACTACCGTCGATCGACAAGAGTCAAGAGTCCAGAGTCCAGTGTCGAGAGTCGAGGCGGGGAACTCCAGACTCCAGAGTCAAGAGTCAAGAGTCGGGGCGGGGGACTCCAGACTCCAGACTGCAGACTCCAGACTTCTCAGAGAGGGGTTCGTTCCTCAGGTACTGGAGCAGGTGGCTCCCTCAGCGGAGAACGCTATGGCCATCGTTTGCGGTCCGCCGATTATGATAAGATTCACCTTCCCTGTTCTGGGTAAACTGGGCTTCACACCGGAGCAAATGATAACTACACTGGAGAAGCGGATGAAGTGCGGGATAGGCAAGTGCGGGAGATGTAATATCGGAGATATCTATGTCTGCCGTGACGGCCCGGTGTTTACCTATGCCCAGATCAAGAGATTCATCTCCAGCGAGCACTAAAGCAGCATCCCCTCCATCTGAGCCAGAATCTGCTCATTGGTAAAGTGATTCAGGCTTATGGCGCCACTGGGGCAGCCGCCAACGCAAGCACCACACCCCTTACACAGAGATTCATTCACCCGACACACCACCTTCTCCTGGTCAAACGAGACGGCGCTATAAGGGCAAACGAGCTTACAAATCTGGCAGGCAGCACAGATTCTCTCGTCAATAACCGCCGTAGCCGCCTCGATCTCTACCGCCCCCTTGCTTATCAGGGCCAGCGCCTCAGCAGCCGCAGACAATCCCTGGGCTACCGCATGCGGTATATCCTTGGGGCCCTGGCAGCAACCAGCCAGGAATATCCCATCGCTCACGGTAGCTACCGGATCCAGCTTGGGGTGTTTCTCCATGAAGAAACCATCAGCACTGCGGCTGACATTAAATAGTCGGCCAATGGCCTCGGCATCCGTTTGCGGCTCCAGGGCGCAGGACAGGATGACCATATCTACCGGTAACTTTATTATAGAACCCAACAGCGTATCCTCAGCCACCACCGTCAGCTTCCCTTCCTCCTCATTCGCGATCTGGTTGGTAACTTCAGACGCCTTGCCTCGCACGAAGAAGACACCCTCCTCCGAGAGTCGCTCATAAAACTCCTCATAGCCCTTGCCGAAGCAACGCATATCGATATACAGTTGGTACACAGTGGCATCGATTTTTTCCTTTATCAGGTGAGAATACTTCAGAGAATACATACAGCACACATTGGAGCAGTACTCATGATAGTTCTTGTCGCGGCTGCCCACACAATGGATAATGGCAATGCCCCGAGGAATGGTGCCATCCTTAAGCACAATCTTGCCATCGGTCGGTCCGGTTGAACTAACCAGTCTTTCGAACTCCAGGCTGGTGATAACGTTATCCAGCCGCTTATAGCCATACTGATAAATAGGGGTGGGATCAAAAACACCGTAGCCGGTGGCCAGGATTATCGCGCCTACCTCCACCTCAACAATGCTATCTTCCTGCTCGAAATCGATCGCCCCTACCTCGCAGAACTTCTCACAGGCACGACATTTGCCCTTCAAGAAATAGACGCAGTGTTCCCGGTCAATGACGGGTATATTGGGCACCGCTTGCGCAAAGGGGGTATAAATAACCTTCCTTTTGCCCATTCCAGCATCAAACTCACTATCAACTTTGAAGGGGCATCTCTCCACGCATATACCGCAGCCATTACACTTCTTCTCATCGACGTATTTCGCTTTCTTCCGGATCTTGACCTTGAAATTCCCGATATAGCCCGAAGCCTCATTCACTTCAGAATAGGCCATCAGCTCGATATTGGGATGAGAACCCACCTGTGTCATTTTGGGGGTAAGAATGCAGCTAGAGCAATCCAGGGTAGGGAAGGTCTTATCCAGTTGCGCCATATGCCCTCCGATGGAGGGCTGGCGCTCCACCAGATATACCTTGTACCCCGCATCAGCGATTTTCAGGGCCGCCTGAATGCCGGCAATACCCCCACCCACCACCAGGGCATTGGGATTGATCGAAACCCTCCGGGTCTCCAGTGGCCGTTGATAGAAAACTCTCCTTACCGCTGCGCTCACCAGTGATTTAGCCTTTTCGGTAGCCTCCTCCTTATCCTCGGTCACCCAGGAGCATTGCTCTCGAATATTTGCCATCTCAAATAAATAGGGATTTATTCCCGTCTCCTGGCAGACACGGCGGAAGGTAGCCTCGTGCATCGTCGGCGAGCAAGCAGCGACAACTACACGATTGAGACCCAGATCAACAATATCGTCCTTGATCATCTGCTGACCGGGATCGGAGCAGCTGAATTTGTAGTCCCGAGCCACCACGACGCCATCCAAATCTCGAGCAGCGCCGACAACCCCCTCGACATCAACCGTGCCGGCTATATTACTGCCGCAATGACATACATATACGCCAATTCTGGGTTCCCGCATCGAACGATAGTCGATAGTCGATAGTCCCTCTCCCCACCCCTGACTGCCGACTGCTGACTCTCGACTCTTGACTCAAATGGCTTCTCGGACTAATTCCGCAATATCTTTGATCTTAATGAGGCTCTCTTTACCCATGGTGAGCACACTGTCATCGAAGTTGAGCAGGCAGTAAGGGCAAGCAACCGCCAGCACGTCCGCCCCCAACTCCAGGGCCTGCTCCAGCCGCAAATCG
>QLUN01000047.1 GCA_018725455.1 Chloroflexota bacterium | reverse complement strand
TAATACCGAGGCAGCGTCACCGATACCGCGTCCGAAAGCAATAAGGACTGCCGTTAATATCCCGGGCGTCCTGCAATTCGATCTTGACGATGCCCTTCGGGGTGGCGGCGGCCCTCTTGTCCATCAACAGGGTCAGCTCCAGTTCCTGTCCGGGAACGAGCGACACGCTGTTGGACTCATCGCCCGCCATGATTTTCTGGACGGCGGCGGGACGTAGCGATGCCGGATCATCGTCGAAGGAGTAGTCGTCCACAAGAATCGTTCCGGCACCCCAGAATGTCCGCACGGAAAAGTCGACCATCCTGAATCCTGGCGCAGGCACCCGCGTCGCCTCGCGGCCGTCAATATAGCCTACGACCGACTTGCATGAGCCGTCCGCCTCGATCACTACGTCGAAGCGCGTCCAGCCGGGATGTCGGCGAATCCCCGTGCTCGCAAAGGTGTCGCCCTTGGAGAGATACCAGTAGCCGCGCTCCCTGCCGTTGGAGAACGAGAAGTCGAACCATTTCTCCTTGCCGTCCTCGCCACGGATGTTTCCGCACAGGCTCACGCCGAAGTTGAAATGGGAGGAAATGGTGGGCGAGACGGTGAAGATCGGATCAAAGACCCACAGCGTGAAGACACCGGCCTGAACGTCCTTCGGTGCCGGAAAAATACCGTGAACTCTTCCAAGTAGCGTAGGCCTGATTGCCAGCGCCTGTCTGCCGCTGCGCGCCACCTCTTTGGTGGTGGCTATTTCAGAGCGGTCGCCCGACTTCGCCCGTATCTCCTCGATCTGGATGTCGGTCTCAAAGTCGTATTGGAAGAGCGGTTTTGCGAGAGCCGTCGTGGAGGCGAATACTATAAATGTGGCGGCTACTGCGGCCGAGATTCTGCGACTCATTCTTTCGTGCATGATTAAATCACTTTTTTTTTGATTTGACTTAAAATTCCCGCATAATTATTCCGAGCCGATCGCAAAACTCCTCGTGAGCCGCGTTGGGAGCGCAGGCTTCGCACTCCCGCACTCCTGTAAAACAGTTTTCCGGTTTTCCGGTTTTCCGGCAAGAATCAAAGATGTCTGCGACACATAACTCCAGTAAAACAGTTTTCCAGTTTTACGGTTTCCCGGTTTTACGGATTGACTGATTTTTCTGGAAAACTGGGAAACTGGGAAACCGGAAAACTGTAACCCTGACTCTCGCACTCCCGAACTTCCGAACTTCCGAACTCCTGCACTTTCGAACTCCCGAACTCCCGAACTCCGAGCCATGCCCGCTCCCGCGCCAGTACGGCCTCACCGGCTCCGTTTCTGAGTTCTGCAATCGGCTTTAATGTTCTCCTGTAAGGAGCTCAATCGAGGAAATGACGCCGTCGAAGTAGTAGTCTTTGCCGGAGGCGCGGCCCACCAATATCCCAGCCCGGCTCGGCGCAGGGGGAGGGGATTCTACCCTTGCTATCATTTTGTCATCTGCGAGCAGTGTTGCGAATCTGCCGTCGAATCTGACTTTGATGTCGTAGATTTGTCCCTGCGTGAGCGGGTTTTGCGAGACGAGATAGACGGGCTTGTCGGGTGCCGGGAATATTTCCACGCCAATCTTGAAGTTGGGGTAGACGACGAGCCGGAATCCGGACTTCAGAAATTCCATTCTCTGAAAAAGGCCACCCATGGCACCGGGCGTCGGGTTGTCCACCCTCAGTTTCATACGGAGGCTGAACGGTCCTCCGTTGAAGATTTCGTCGTAACCCCCGATTGCGGAATGGAGGAATGCGCCATTTTTGAAACGTAGCCCGTCTCCATCGGGGGTGGGTGCAATGTTTCCGAAGCGCAGAGGAGGCATTCCGGGAATCCGGTTTTCGACGGAATTATCCCTGACCGATGTGAATAGCCATTCGGATGCGATTTCTGGTGTTGCTGCGCCGTCCCTGGCCTTGATGCCGGCTGTGATGCCGAGACATACTAACTGGGTTGGCGCGATGTTTCCGACAACATCTATGGTTAAAATCTTTTTCTCCGGCGATGGATTACGCCACTCCATCATGTAGAAACCAATTGGAGAAGTGGCGAGGTTGCGTCCGGTCCATGCCACCTTGGCGTTGGGGATGGGTTTTGGAGCCCACCAGTTGGAGACTTCGAGATTATAACGGACAGGTATTGTTGATGCCGAGCCGTCATCAAAATGGACGATGTAACGTCCGACTTCCATGAAGGGGGTTGGTGGCGTCCAGCCGGCGGCGTGCAGGAACCATAGGCGGTCGGCCTTGGTGCCGACCTTGATTCCTTCCACCTTCGACGGGAGTTTCTCCCCGTGTTTTTCGCCGCGGAGACTGATGACAGACTTGCCGTTGTTTTTCCTTGGATCGGGGATTTTGAATGGGCGGCCGAGAAACGTTACAGTAGATGGGAACGGTTCCACTCCGACCTCCATGCCGTCCTCGCGGCCGCCGGCTCTGCCCAGATGGTTGATCAGGAAGAAGCGCATGTCGTTCTGTCCCTGGTCTGTCCAGCCGCCGATTCCATCATCCGCCTCCTTGTCGTAGAAACCCATGTTGGCGACGGGGGCGAAGTCAATGTGGAAATAGTCGTAGACGGTCTCGTCGCGGAAGAATCTGACCTCGGCACCGAGGTTGCCGGCGAGACTTGCCGTGATGCGGGCGACGCGTTCGCTCTCCGCGCCGATGGCCTTGTCCCAGGCGAGAGAGTCGAAGAGGATCGTTCCCTTGCCGACAGGAACTTTCACAAGCAGCCCGGGTTCGATGAGGGGGATGCTATCGTCGAGCGTTGGCAGACGCAGTGTCTCTGTGCCCAGTTTGGCGGTCGGGTGGCTGTTGTCGAACCAATTCCAGCGGGCTCCGAGTTCAATCCTGTTCCAGGAGAAATCGAAGGAGGACAAGTTGTTCATCAAAGGATCGTTGGAGCGGCGGATTGCGGCGTGGATTTTCTGATCCATCGGTTCCATTTCCGGTTTGAACGGGAATAGGGCGGCCACTTTGGCGATGCTTTCCGCGCCGAAGCCGTGTAGCCACAGATTGCCGCCGTCGGCGAGATGTTTTTGTAGCATCTCGATTTCAGCGGCGCTTGGATTGTATGATGCGTTGAGAAAGACCGGGCCTTCGCCATCGAGGCCTTCGGTGATTACAACGCCTGCATCCTTCATTGCGAAGACTGCGTCCTTGTTGTCTCCGGAAAGTACTCTGAGCGGTGGCAGGGCTGTCTCGCTGACGGGGCGGGTGGCGGCGAAACGGATAATTCGTTCGAGCAGGGTGGCCGCCAACGGCTCGATCCCGACCCGGTCGGCCAGGTAGAGTTGCGACAGTACGTAGAGTCCCTTGCCGGAGGGAACTTCCACGAGAGGAGTCCAGCGAAGGCCATGGCGTCCGCCGGTGTCGAGTAGCGTCCTCGCCGGGCCATGGCTTGCTTTGTTGAAGGAGTTGTAGGCGACGAGATGGTCCGGGCGCCAGTAGGATAATTGCCCGTCACTTAAATCCTTCAGGATCGGGTGGCTGTAGTTTCTAATCCAGGATCGGGTGGTGATGTGGGCCGGATCGATGCTGGGCAGCTCGCTGGAAAGTGTTTTGCTTCCCTCCTGGCGCAGGATGACTGTTGTACCGCCTGTCTTTGTGAAATTGACAATGATGTCCTTGAAGGGCGCAGGATCGGTCAGCTCTCCGATGACAAGGGTTTTGATGTCGGCCAGATCGTCGCTGGTCGGAGCCTTCAAGAGTCTGGGCTTAAGGCCGAGCGTTTCGAGCGCCGCGGCGGTCTTGCCGCCGGTATCGAAGAGGGCGATGTGAGCGGGGGCGATGTCGGAAAGCGACGGCTTGGGAACGATGTAGACATGCTCGTCATAGCTTGCAATCTCGCGCCAGCCGCCACGGTCATAGCGGAGTTTGATTGACAGCGTTGCGGGTTGGATTCGTCTGGATGCCGGAGAGACGATAGGAATATCGAAGACCTTGCTGGTTCCGGGAGCCACTCGCGCACATATAATTTTTTCCCACAGAACGCGCCCCTCCGCTGTAGTAAGGCGGCACTGCAGTTGTGGCCTATGGAGGTTTTTCTGTGTGTCGTTGAACACCACGAATTTCCGGACAGAAGTCTGACCTGCGGCGAGGTTGGGGAAGAAGTCTACGGGACGGACGTTCTGCGCCATCATCAAATGCTCGTTCCTAGTGGCCCATGGGTTGATGCCGGCGACGCCGTCCATACGGTAGGCGTCGGAGATCATCTGGGTGGATTTGTAAAAGTCGCTGTCAGTGCAGCCTTCGCCTCCGGACATACTGTGATAGCTCCAGCGCTCCCAGTCATAGACGCTTTCTCCCATGAAACTGGTCTTTGAATCCGGTTCGCCCTCAGGGAACCAGTATTCGCCGATGATAAGCGGACGGTCCCATTTGAAGTCTGCGCGCCAGGATCTATTGTATGCGTTTTTTTTGAGCCAGTGGCGGTCGTTGGGGAAGACGTATCCAGAATTGGGGTATTTATCCCGGAGCGTATTGGCTATGGCAGATTCGGGGTAATGGATGTTGATGATGGGCAGGCGGCCGCCCCATGTGACCTCACCATCACCCTGGAAGGGGCGGGTGTCGTCCATCTCCTTTGCGGCTGAGACCAGGGCGTCTGCAATTTTCATATGTTTATCGTCGGTCTCTCCCCAAATTGACTCGTTGGTCAGGCTCCACATAATGACTGACGGACGATTTCGGTGATGTTTAATGAGTTTCCTGGTGTAACTGACTACGCCTGGCAGCCATAGTTCCATCTTGTCGAGGGGAAATCTGTCTTCGCAGATGTTGTACCACGACGACTCCGGGATGGCCATGATGCCCAGCTCGTCACAGATATCGAGCGCGGCATCGCTGTTGAAGCCGAGGTGGAACCGGAAAGAATTGAAGGGGCGTTTTGCGGTCGTCAGCGCCTCCGAGAACACATCGAATCGCGATGACGCAAGATTGCGGAGCCAGCTGTTGCGGAACAGGACAGTGCGAATGCCGTTGAGATAGAAATTGTGTCCGCGTATTTCGAATTCGCGAAAGCCGAACCGGGTTCGCACTTCGTCAAGCGTCGTATTGCCATGGGTGATTTTTGTTTCCGCCGACAAGAGCACGGGATTATCCGGCGACCAAAGTTCCGGCGCGATCCAGTCCCTGGTGATCTCGACGATCTTTGATGCGCCTGCGGGAATTTCGACCTTGACGGGGGCCAAGGTGGTCAGTACGGCGCCATGGCTGTTGCGGATTATCGCCGACACATCGAGACTGCGGGGCTTATCCTGGGTGTTGACGATTGTCGTCTCGATCGTGATCTTTTTGTTCTTCACGCTTGTCTTTACGAACACATCTTCGATGTAAGTCTTTGGCAGATAGTTTATTTCGACTTTCCCCCAAAGTCCGGCGCAAACGCCGGACGAGGGATATAGGTAGGTCCTGTTTTGGATGTCGAGGAGTCCGACGCGCCCGGTCAGCCCTATTACCAGATCGTTCATGGCGCCGGGTTTTATGGCGGAGGTGATGTCGTATTCGAACGGCAACAGTCCGATGAAGGAAGTGCCGAGTTTCTTTCCGTTGAGCCAGGCCTCGCTCTTGAATGTCGCTCCGTTGAGGCGGAGCATTATGCGTCCACTGTTTACGGGGGTTTCCGGCGCATAAAAACTTCTTCTGTACCAGAACGCGTTGTCGTTCTTTTGGATGAGAGTGCCATCCTTCGCAATGATTTTGGATATGCGCGGGTAATACGGCCCCCCTACGTCTTTGATTGTCGCTCCCGGCCGTTCGGGAATTTTGACAGGCATCCATGTCCCGCCTGCGGGAGGTGGATAGTTGAAGGTTATGCCGGAGATTTCCTGGACATGCCATTCTCCTCCCAGATCAAGGGTGGAGCGGTAGCCATCGCTCAGAAGTTCCGGCGCCCCTCCATCAACGGACGGCATAACCTTCACGCTGATGTCGTCGAGCCAATAGGTGTTTTCTTCGAGCAGATTGAAAAAAATCCCCATGTCACCGTCGGTGGTGTCCGGCGGCAATGTCGCGTGAAAGATATATTCTTGCCAGCCCTCTGATAAAGGCGCGTAGGCCCGGAAAAACGTCCTAAACGGCGTATTCACCTGGCGAAACTGCACTTGGATGGGCTTGGTGTTCGCCCGTCCGCGCATCCAGAAGCGGAGCTCCACCATCATGCCCGCCCTGAGGTCTATCTTTTGGAGAAACTGAAGATGCGGCTCATTTATTATTTTTGTCATCGAGATGCGCATGGAATGTTTTCCCGAACGTGGGTTATCGGTGTCAATGCCGCCGGAAATTTCGTTCCTGGCCCAATTGTTGAGCAACCACCCCGCATGATGCAACGCGTCTTCTTCAAAACCGCCA
>QLUN01000046.1 GCA_018725455.1 Chloroflexota bacterium | reverse complement strand
TGGATCGCCCCATCCACCCCACCCCCACCCATGAGGCTGGGGTTGGCCGCATTCACGATAGCATCTGCCTCCTGCCTGGTGATATCGCCCTGGATGAGAGATAGTCTGGTTTTGTTGATTATCTTCTCCATCGCAAAACCTCCGTCATTCCCATTCTATCACCTATCTCCGGTGGGAGGCGACCGGTCACTCTTCCCATGCCCCTTCCGCTATCAGTGGTACAAAGCGGCATCCCCCTAGATCCTGCGTTGTCGTTCGGCCGCCTTGCCTGGTTATCTTCAGCAGTTGCTGCTCGTAACGGGACCCCACCGGGATCACCAGTCGCCCCCCATCGACCAGTTGGTTGAGGAGTTCTTGAGGCACCCGAGGAGCCCCGGCGGTCACTATTATCCCGTCGTAGGGGGTGGCTGCTCTCCATCCGAGGGTTTTCTCTGCCAGGTGAATTTCGATATTCTGGTAACTTAGGCGGTTAAGGACTTGCCGGGCTGCATGGATAAGCGTTGGATGACGTTCGACGCTGATCACCCAATACGCCAGCTCCGCCAATATAGCTGCCTGATATCCACTGCCGGTCCCTACTTCTAATACTCGCTCCGTTCCCTTGAGTTCCAATGCCTCAGTCATTAGAGCAACGATGAATGGTTGTGAAATGCTCTGTCCCATCTCGATAGGCAGGGGTATGTCTTCGTAAGCCAGGTGTCGGCTGGTGGGTGGTACAAAGAGTTCTCTGGGGACATGATCCATTGCATCGATCACCCTCTCGTCCCGGATCTCTTCACGGAGGCGACGGAATAACCTTGCTCGATTCGTGTCCAGATCTCGATTCATGCCGAACTCTAACACAAAGCCTTACAATCTGCAATATAGCAGGAAAGTCAGCAAAGGACAAGTGCTTGACAGGCAAGGGGGCATCATCTATCATCTACATGAGAGAACTCTAATGACAAAGTACATCTTTGTTACCGGAGGCGTAGTGAGCTCGGTGGGGAAGGGGATCACTGTCGCCTCTATCGGCAGGATACTCAAGAGCCGAAATCTCACCGTCTCCCTCCAAAAAGTAGATCCCTATCTCAATGTTGACCCGGGTACGATGTCTCCCTTCCAGCACGGAGAGGTTTTCGTTACTGAGGATGGTGCGGAAACGGATCTCGATCTGGGGCACTATGAGCGCTTCGTCGATGTCAGTCTCACCCGGGCATCGAATGTAACCTCGGGGCAGATCTATAGTGAGGTGATCGGCAGGGAGCGGCGGGGCGATTTCTTAGGCGGTACCATTCAGGTGGTCCCCCATGTGACCAATGAGATAAAGAAACGCATTCGCCAGGTGGCCGAGGAGAGCCAGGCTCAGGTAGTGATCTCCGAGATCGGGGGTACTGTTGGGGACATCGAGGGGCAGCCTTTCTTAGAGTCCATCCGTCAGATGCGTATCGACATCGGGCGGGACAATGTCCTTTATATTCATGTAACCCTTCTTCCTTATATCTCTGCCACTGAGGAAGTCAAGACGAAACCGACCCAGCACAGCGTCAAGGAACTCCGCGCTATCGGTATTCAGCCTGATGTGATCATCTGCCGCAGTGACTACCCCGTTCCTGACGATCAGCGGAATAAGATCGCCCTATTTTGCAGTGTTGAGGAGAAAGCCGTTATCCCTCTAGTTACCGTATCCAATATATATGAGGTTCCGCTGATTCTGGATGAGGCCGGACTCGGCGATTACATCGTTGATCGACTCAGCCTGCCGGCGACCGGCCCTGACCTGGAGGAATGGCGCAACATGGTGGAACGCATGAAGAGGCCCAAGGAGGTTATCTCGATAGCTCTCGTCGGCAAGTATGTGCAGTTGAAGGATGCTTATCTCTCGGTAAAGGAAGCACTGCGTCATGCTGCCCTGGCGCATGACCGTGACGTAGAGATCATCTGGGTTGACTCCGAGAAGTTGGAGAGGGAAGGAGCGGAGTCCGTTCTTCGCAGGGCGCAGGGGATCATTGTGCCCGGCGGGTTTGGCGGCCGCGGCATTGAGGGGATGATAAGAGCGGCCCGATACGCCAGGGTAAATGGGGTGCCCTACCTGGGGCTCTGCTTGGGCATGCACGTGATGGTCATCGAGTATGCCCGTCATATTCTATGCTCTAATGAGCCTAATTCCCGGGAATTCTCGACTGATACGCGGTATCCGGTGATTGATTTCCTCCCCCAGCAGCGCCAGGTCAGGGATAAGGGAGGGACTATGCGCCTGGGAATCTATCCCTGCATGATGGTGCCCGATACCAGGGCTGCTGCCGCCTACGATGATTCCCCGGTATACGAACGCCATCGCCACCGTCTTGAATTTAATAACGAGTTTCGGGATGTGCTGGAACGCGGCGGGCTGGTTCTGAGTGGACTTTCCCCAGACGGCAATCTGGTGGAGATCTCCGAGGCATCTGATCACCCCTGGATGGTGGGAACGCAATTTCATCCGGAGTTTGCCTCCCGGCCCAATCGCCCTCACCCACTATTTCGCGACTTCATTGGCCGGACATTGATGAAGACATAATCGTGGAGAACTCGGTATTTGCAAGACCCCTCCTGGGACCTTAATCCGTGGATAAAACGTTAAGAGCGAAGCTAAACAGATTCGTTAAGATGATCACCCACGAGGTGAAGCTTTTGAACCTGAACTCACGAATTAAGAAGTGTTCCCTCGACTTGAAATCGCCGGGGAAAAGTGGTAATATAAGGCTATGCCCCTGTAGCTCAGTGGATAGAGCGCCGGCCTCCGGAGCCGGGTGCGAGAGTTCGATTCCCTCCAGGGGCGTGAACATAGTTACACGGCAAAGGCAGTCCCCGATAGCTCAGCGGTAGAGCGGGCGGCTGTAAGGAAAAGGCGATGGCCAAAAGCGGTGACAGGAAGGGCTAAAGAAATGCATACCCCGGTGCGCCAATTGCCACCGTGAGGCCCATGCCAGCTTGCAGCTTCCACGGGAAATCGTGGTTGAAAAACCGGGTGAACTCAGGGAAGCCTAAGTCCGATAGGATATGGTAACCCTGAGCGAAGCTTGCCGAAGGGGGATGATTCTGTAGGCAAGAACGTGCAGAGACTAGGGACTGAGGATTCCTCTACCAATAAAGTTCCCAAAAGCGCCCGGCACCCTTCGGGGTGAAGAGATAGTCCAGCCCTTGGGGAAACTCAGGGAGAGCTGTAACCGCTAGGTCGTAGGTTCGAATCCTACTCGGGGAGCCAGCTTAAAGACAGGGGAGAGATCGCCCTGGGGCTCAAGGAGCTATCAGTCCTCATTAAACGGCCTATAAAATAGGGGGGACATTAATCAATGCGTATATTTCTCGACACCGCCAATATCGATGAGATACGTCAGGCGGCTAAACTGGGCATAATTAGCGGGGTGACCACCAATCCTTCATTGATGGCGAGGGAGAATCGCTGCGACCTCCGGGATGTCATCGGGGAGATAACCTCGATTATCGATGGGCCGATCTCGGCTGAGGTGCTCAGCTCGGACCCCGGGGGTATGATCGAGGAGGCGCAGCAGATTTCCTCCTGGTCTCCCAATGTGGTGGTCAAGATTCCCGTCTCGGCAGCCGGCCTGGAAGCGATATCAGTGCTTTGTCGCAGGGGGATAAAGACCAATCTGACCTTGTGTTTTTCTCTGAATCAGGCTATACTAGGTGCACTTGCTGGAGCAACCTATGTCAGCCCCTTCGTGGGGCGACTGGATGATATCGGACAGGACGGGATGGCGCTGGTTGCTGAGATCGTTAAAGTTTTTAAGCAATACGACGGTTTCTCCAGTCAGGTAATTGCTGCCAGCATACGTCATCCGCTGCATTGTGTTGCGGCGGCCAGAGCGGGCGCTCATATTGCTACCGTCCCCTATCGAGTACTGATGCAGATGATAGATCATCCCCTCACCGAGCGAGGTATATCCCTTTTTGCCGCGGATTGGCAGAGGATCGCGCGAGGTTAAGTGATGATAACCTCCGGTGTATGACAGTCGCTCCCCATGCGGGGGCGTAGATTGAAACGAGTGACGACCGCCCCTCCCAGAGGTCCCTCAGTTGAGTATTGAGTTTCGAGTATGGAGTATTAACTTGACATTGCCACATTTCCATGTCATTGCGAGGAGCGCAAGCAACGAAGTAATCTCTAACGAAGGGATTGCTTCGCTTCGCTCGCAATGACCGAACGAAATTCATTGGCTACCACCTAATCTGACGATGTCAAGTTAAGCAGGGGAAAGGCGTAGGGGGTTGACAATTTGTCAATCCCTACTAAACTCTCAAAACCCTAAACTGAAACGAGGTTCGACATGAATTATGCTGAGCTACAAAGCAAAACCCGCGAAGAGCTGTTAGCCCTGGCCAGGGAATCAGGCATCTCTGGCTGCACTGCATTGAAGAAGGATGAGATGGTGCTCCGTCTGCTTCAGAATTATACTGAACAGCAAGGGCATACTTTCCGCGGAGGTACCCTTGAGATCACACCAGAGGGGCATGGGTTCCTGCGTCAGGACGGCCTTTGCTCCCGGAGTGAGAACATCTACATATCCCAGTCCCAGGTCCGCCGCTTCCTTCTTCGTAATGGTGACCTGGTTTCCGGCCAGGTTAGGCCACCCAAAAACGGCGAGAGGTATTCCGGCCTCCTCAAGGTGGAAGCGGTAAATGGACTCGACCCCGAGGCAGCCAAGTCTCGCCCTCATTTTGACCACTTGACCCCCATCTTCCCCCAGAGGCTCATCAATCTGGAGACCGACCCCAAGAATCTCTCCACCAGACTGATTAACCTGATTTCTCCTATCGGGCGGGGGCAAAGGGGACTGGTCGTGTCTCCGCCAAAGGCAGGAAAGACGTTCCTTCTCAAGCACATCGCTAATGGCGCTCTGGCAAACTACAATGACATTTACGTTATGGTCTGCCTCATCGGGGAACGGCCCGAGGAGGTCACCGATTGGAAGAAGTCGATCAATGCCGAAGTGGTCAGTTCCACCTTTGACGAGCCGGTGGAGGAGCACACCCGCGTCGCCGAGGTAGCCCTGGAAAGGGCTAAGCGACTGGTGGAATTGGGGCAAGATGTGATGATCCTTCTCGATTCGCTCACCCGGCTCACCCGGGCCTATAATCTATCCATGCCCTCCAGTGGGCGTACCCTCAGTGGCGGTGTTGATACCGCTGCCCTCTATCCGCCGAAGAGATTCTTCGGCGCAGCCCGCAATACCGAGGAGAAAGGGAGTCTCACCATTATCGCCAGTTGCCTCATTGATACCGGCAGCCGCATGGATGAGGTGGTCTACGAGGAATTCAAAGGCACCGGCAATATGGAACTCCACCTGGATCGGAGGCTTGCCGAGCGACGGATATTCCCGGCCATCGATATTCAGCGCAGCGGTACCAGGCATGAGGAGCTTCTGCTCGATGAAAATGCCTTGAAACAGGTGTGGCTGCTGCGGCGCATGATGGCCCTGGTTTCCTCCAGCAGCTCTGATTCCACTGAAACCAGCGAGCGCATCCTGGACCGATTGGCCAGGAGCAAGTCTAATGCCGAGTTCCTGGCCACCCTTTCTAAGGGGATGTGATGAGTTGTCAGTTGTCAGTCCCCTCCCCCTGACCCCTGACCCAGCGATTGGTGATGGGGAGCCTCCGATCCTTTCCGAATGCCCGCGGAGTGATCTTGACGCCTGGTGGCAACTGACGGCGTTTATACTCACTCCTGTCAACCATTGCGATAACCCGTTGCACCATCTCACGGTCGAATCCCAGAGCTACGATCTGGCCGAGACTCTTATCCTCTTCGACATAGGCTTGAAGAATAGGGTCTAAGACTTCGTACGGAGGCAGGCTGTCAACATCCCTCTGTCCGGGCCGCAGCTCCGCCGAGGGTTCCTTCTCGATAACACTCGGAGGGATGATGTTCTTGCCTGCCCGGGAGTTCTTGTACCTTGCAAGTTCATAGACCAACGTCTTGGACACGTCTTTGATCACCGCAAATCCCCCCGCCGTGTCGCCGTAGAGGGTGCAATAGCCACAAGCGATCTCGCTCTTGTTGCCTGTGGTAAGCACCAGCCAGCCGAACTTGTTAGAGAGGGCCATCAGAATATTGCCTCTTATCCGTGCCTGAATGTTCTCCTCGGCTATACCTGGCTGGGTACCGTCGAAGGGCGCGGCCAGCATGTTGAGATACCCGTGCACAGCCTCCTCGATGGGAATAACTTTCATCTCGATCCCGAGGTTATCTGACAGAAGCTGAGCATCAGTTTTGCTCCCCTCTGAGGAGTACCGAGAGGGCATGGAGACGCCAATGACGTTTTCCGGACCAATCGCCTCCACCGCAATGGCGGCAACGAGGCTGGAGTCGACGCCGCCGGAGAGTCCTATCACTACCCTGGAGAATCCATTCTTATGAATGTAGTCACGCGTCCCCAGGACGAGGGCAGCGTAGATTTCCCCCACCGGACCGTAGATCTCTACCGAGCGCGGAGGAAAGAGTCGAGAGTCGGGGAGGGGGACTTCAGAGCGAAGCGTCTTCAGAGCGAAGCGTCTCCAGACTCTTGTAGGGGTTTCCTGTGAGACGATTATCCGCCGAGCTTGTTCCCTCTCGCTATCCCGCCGCCTCTTCCCTCGCCGGGGACCTTGATGACGCTCTTCGATCTCCAG
>QLUN01000045.1 GCA_018725455.1 Chloroflexota bacterium | reverse complement strand
CGTCGGGGAGGGGGACTTCAGAGCGAAGCGTCTTCAGAGCGAAGCGTCTCCAGACTCTTGTAGGGGTCTCCTGTGAGACGATTATCCGCTGAGATTGTTCCCTCTCGCTATCCCGCCGCCTCTTCCCTCGCCGGGGACCTTGATGACGCTCTTCGATGTCCAGGTCTACAACGAGAAGGTCCTCCTCGAACTGCTTGGCGCGCGCGATGGCTTTACCACTCCCATCCAATACCATGCTGCCTCCGTCGAAGACCAGCTCGTCCTGACCGCCCACCAGATTGGTGTAAGCCAGGATCACCGCGTCTTCGGAGGCCCGATGGCCGAGCATCTGCTCTCGGAGGTCTCTCTTCCCGGCATGATAGGGCGAGGCGCTGATGTTCAATATCACCTCGGCTCCGGCAGAGGCCTGACGTGATGCCGGCCCGGCAGGATACCAGATGTCCTCGCAGATGTTAACCCCGATGCTCACCCCGCTTATCACAAAGATGGGAGCCTCTGTGCCGGGCCGGAAGTACCTCCTTTCGTCGAACACGCCATAGTTGGGAAGGCATGTCTTATGATAGATGCCACAGAGCTTGCCATCGTAGGCTACTGCAGCAGCATTATAGAGGCCGTCCTGGGAATCGGCAAAACCCACTACCACCGCGATGTCTGCGGAATGCCCCACGATCACATCGCGGTTTTTTAGGTTAGCGGTGATAAACTGCGGCTTGAGGAGGAGGTCCTCGGGGGGATATCCGGTAATAGCCATCTCCGGGAAGCAGACGAGCTCAACCTCCATTGCCCTTGCTCTCTCGATGTAACGCAGTATCTTGGCGGTGTTACCTTCGAGGTCACCCACGGTGCAGTTGGCCTGGGCCAGGCCTATTCTAAATCTGCGCATGGTGAATCAGAGTATCAGCCAACGAGGTCTTGAGCTTGCTCAGACGACCATCGAATCGAGATTGGAGTTGCCTCACTATCCCCTTCCACTCCTTGCCTGTTCCGGTATTGATCTCACCAACTGCACTGCCCGAGATTCTCAGCCGATGCAACGATTCTCTGACCGACTTCTCTATCGCTGCTCTCTTCTCCTGGTAACATCGCTGCTTTGCCTGATGGTATTCCCGAAGAACCCCCTCTATTTCCTGACACATACTCTCGATGCGATCATCGCTTTTCAGATCGAGGATGCCCCGTATCGCTTTTCCCGACAGGTCGTTGTCTTCCAATCCAATACTTTGCAACATTACCGATAGCGCAGCTCTATCTACAACCGACTTCTCTTCGCCATTGTATTCAGCGAAGCGTCCGATCCCTTCAAGCAAGACATCGCTGAATCCATGTTCCAGGTACCGCTTCGCCAGACCCTCCCCGATGAGGATATGTTCCTCCTCTTTCCTCTTCCTCATCTCCTCCGGCGACAGTGTGCCCAGCCCGTCAGCTCTCTCGAGTGCCCTTTCCAGGGCGCTCTTCATCTCTCCCATCTTGATAACTCCCTAACCCGTTTCCTTTTCCATTTTGCGCAAGACGCTTCCCCTGCCCTCTGTACTTGAAGAAGGTACAGCTATTAGTATAAACTAGAGATTGATGTTATTCAAGTAAGCGTTCAGCAGTCGGCTATCAGCCATCAGAGACGGGGTCCTTTGTGCTTAGAGTTCCACTTGAACTGCTGAATGCGGACCGCTGATCGCTTAAAAATATGGGGGAATTGATGTCATCGCGAATGATATTTGTCCATGGCTCGGGATTTACTTGTCTCTTCTGGCATTATCAAACCAGCTATTTCGAGGACTCGGAGGCGATCTCCCTCCCCGGACACCCGCAGGGAAAGCCGTGCACCAGCGTGACGGAGTATACCGATTGGATGAGAGGATATGTTCGTGAAATGGACTACAAGGGTGTGATCCTGGTGGGGCATTCGCTGGGTGGGGCTATCGCCCTGGACTATGGGCTGCGTTACGCCGGTGATCTGAAAGCCCTGATACTCATAGGGACGGGAGCCAGACTCCGGGTGCACCCCGATTTTCTCGCCTGTTGTGAGGAAGGGACCAGGGATATAGGAATGTGGATGGAGGCGTGGGAACCCGCCTACGATCTGGTGCTGCCGGAACTCAAGACGAGACTGTTTGAGGAGAGAATGCTGGTAGGGCCGGGGGTACAGCTCAACGATTTGCTCTGTTGTGATAGGTTCGATGTTATAGCGGATATGCATCGCATCCAACTGCCCACGCTGGTTATCTGTGGCTCCGAGGATCAGATGACACCGGTGAAATATTCCCAGTTTTTGGCAAGCAAGATCAAGGGTGCTAAACAGGTAGTGATCGAAGGGGGAACCCACCTGGTGCCCGCCGAGAAGCCGGCAGAGGTCAATCAGGCGATTGAGGAGTTCCTGGGATCGCTCCGGGATCCGGTTTCGGCTTATCCCGACCGGTAGCTCCGAACTACCTTATCCGGGAAGTCGGCGTTGGTGAAAACGTGCTGCACGCCGTCAATCTCTTCCAGCTTATCCAGAAGTTTGAGCGTTTGCAGTGCATCCTTTTCCTCTAGCTTGATGAGGTTCTGGGGAATCAGCGCAAGCTCCGCGGAGGAGATGGTTACCCCACCCTTCTCGAGCGCTTTTCTGGTTGTTTCCAGGTTCTCAGGGCTGGTGTAGATTTCAATCAGGTTATCCTCCATCTTGACGTCCTCAGCACCGGCGTCGATGGCGGCAAGGGCAAGGTCCCCGGTATCTGCTTGCGCATTTATAACAATCACGCCTTTCTGGTCGAAAACCCAGGTAACACAGCCACTTCCGCCGAGGGTGGCATTACTGCGGGTGAGGATACTGCGGACCTCGGAGACGGTGCGATTGCGGTTGTCGGTCACAATTTGCAGAAGAATGGCCGTACCACCCGGTCCATAGCCCTCAAGCGTCATCTCAAAGAGTGCTGCTGCCTCTGCGCTGCCCGTGCCCCGCTTGATGGCCCGCTCGATGTTCTCCATTGGCATGTTGCTATCGCGGGCCTTTTGCACTGCCAGCCGGAGTGCAGCATTGGCCTGGGGATCGCCGCCACCATCGCGGGCAGCGATGGTGATCTCACGGCCCAGCCTGGTAAAGAGCTGCCCTCTTCGGGCATCCGTCACACCCTTCTGGCGCTTAATTGTGGACCATTTAGAATGGCCGGACATTCGCTGGCCTCCTCATCCGAGTCTAATTTCTCTCCCCCGCAATCTTCTTGATATAGTCGATAATCTCCGGGGTAGGGGTACCCGGCCCGAAAATACCCTTGATTCCCACCTGATTCAGAATCGGGCGGTGGTCTTCTGGAATGATGCCTCCGGCGATAACGATCACATCATCCAGATGCCTCTTCTTCAGTTCTCCCATGATCAGGGGAAACAGGTCCATGTGAGCTCCAGAGAGGATGCTCAGTCCTACAACATCCACGTCCTCTTGCAGGGCGGCCTCGGCGATCATCTCAGGCGTTTGACGGATTCCGGTGTAGATCACCTCCATCCCGGCGTCACGCAAGGCGCGGGCAACTACTTTAGCCCCGCGATCATGGCCATCGAGGCCCGGTTTAGCCACTAATATTCGAATCGTTGTTTTCTCATCCATGGGTGAAACACCCCCCTTGTGCCCATTCCTCAAGTCTTCTGCCCTGTTGGGAGGCTAAAGCCTCCCCTACCCATATTCAGCCTTTTCATTTTCCCTGCCTGCCTTGCGAGGCAGACGGGTAGACTCATTGTGCCCATTCCTCAAGCCTTTTGGGCTAACTCGAGAAGGACACCGTGCAGAGATTTGGGATGAATGAAAGCAATCTTTCCGGCCAGCCCCTTTCTCGCTTGCCGGTCAATGAGTTTGGCACCTTTAGTGTCAAGTCGCTTGAGCTCCTCATCGATGTCATCAACCTCCAGGCAGATGTGATGAATTCCCTCACCTCTGGTTTCCAGGAACCGGGCGACGCCGCCATCGGGATTAACCGGCTCTATGAACTCCATCTCGGTATCGCCTATATGAATGACCGCTGCCCTGACTCCCTGATCAGGTATCTCCTCGATCCTGGAAGGCATGAGGCCGAACAGGTTTTCAACCGTGCTAACGGCTTTATCGAGGTTCTTTACGGCGATAGCCACATGGTCAATCCTCCTGATCATCTCTCCCCCCAAGCTTGATGTAACCCCCTGTGATTGCTTATGGATTACCAACACTACGTGGTTAAATATTACCGGATTTGGTGTGCGATGTCAAGTATTGTAAGTGCCAGTCATCTATTAGCCACCAGTGATGGAGACCTTTCTAGTTAAAGAGCCATTTGAACTGCTGAATACTGACCGCTGATGGCTGAACGCTTACATAACACTTACCCCTCTGGATATGGTAAAATGATTGTAGCGGAAGCCAGCGGACGCCGGCACGAAGTACGCGGGTGCGGCCCTCGTGCAGCATACCATGGAGAGGTCGTGAGTCTGGGTAGCAGCAACCGATGCAAGCTTGACAAAGAAGCTGAGATAGTATAACATTACCATTAGAGGCGATTTTCAGAGCCGTGGGCTTAACGGGCTATTGCTGGGAGCGGTGCGGGAAGGGGGGATGGAGAAATAAAGGTGGACCTCGGGAATTTCAAACTAAAAATTGAAGCCTGAGAATCCAGGACAGATAGGAGGTGAGGGCTTTCGGGAATGTAAAAGTCGAATCTGAGGTAAAATTAAGCAGTTTCAAAGAAAGGAAGGAGGTGCCGGAGTGGCTAGAGAACCAGGAGGGCGTCGGCCGCCGCCGAAAGGAGCAGAGGGTCAGATGCCATGGGAAGTTATCTGGCAGAAGATACTCGGGTGGATGCGGGGTGGAGAAAAGCGCAAGCCGGTAAAGATGGGGCCAATAGTATGGATCGTTATAGGGGTAGTGGCGGCAATCTGGCTGGCAAGCGGGATATATACCGTTGGGCCCGCCGAAGTGGGCGTGGTGAGGCAATTCGGGAAATTTGTATCCCAAACTGACCCCGGGTTGAAATATCGCCTGCCCTGGCCAATTCAGAGCCATGACGTGGTCAATGTGCTCGAGATAAGGAGGGCCGAGATCGGCTTCCGGACAGTGGAAGAGCCGGGGAGACCGCCGAGACACGCGCGAATGCCATTGGAATCGCTGATGCTCACCGGGGATAGGAATATCGCTGATGTCCAGGTTTTGGTGCTTTATCAGGTGAAGGATGCACCTACCTATCTATTCCGGACTGAAGGTCCCGAGGAGGCTCTGCGCGTAAATACTGAGGTCGCCCTGCGCAGTGTTATCGGGAACATGGATATTGATCATGCGATGACCGTGGGTCGCCCTGATGTAGAAGCAGGAACCTGGGAGTTTCTGCAGTCTCTGCTGGATGCTCATCTGACGGGACTGCATGTAATTAGAGTGGAACTACAGGTAGTGGACCCGCCAGAAGAAGTCAGGGAAGCCTTCTACGATGTGGTCCGGGCTAAGGCAGATAGGGAAAGGCTTCAGAGAGAGGCTGAAGGGTACGCCCGGGATATAGTTCCCCGAGCCAGGGGAGAGGCGGCAGCGAAAACACACGCCGCCACTGCCTTTAGGGACGAAAGGATAGCGCTGGCTGAGGGTGATACAGCGCGGTTTCTCAAAATTCTTGCGGAGTACCAGATGGCACCGGCAGTGACCCGGCAGAGGCTATACCTGGAGACGATCGAGCGGGTTCTGGCCGGAACCGAGAAAATCATTATCGATCCCGCAGTCGGCGGCAACCTGATGCCGTTTCTGCCACTGAGGGACCTGGGGGGTAAACAATGAGAAAAGTGGTGATAACCGTAATAATCGCAGTGGTGGCCCTATTTGTGCTGGGTCAAACCGCATTTGTGATAGATGAGACCGAGCAGGCGATCATCCTGCAATTAGGGGCGTATATAAGGATGATCGATGAGCCGGGGCTACACTTCAGGATCCCTTTCATTCAAACAGTAGTCCGGATGGAGCGGAGGGTACTGGCTGCTGATGTCCCGGCGACTACGTTCATTACCCTGGACATGGAGTGGGTAGTGGTGGACAGTTACACCCGGTGGCGGATTATAGATCCACACCAATTTTACATGGCGGTAAGAACAGAAAGCGAAGCCAGACTCAGGTTAAATCAAGTCTCTATCTCCAAATTGCGGGAGGAGATTGCCCGACACAATCTCTGGGACATAATCAGCATCGCGAGGAAGCCGATTATGGAGACCGTAAGCCGACATGTGGATGAGGTTGCTCGCCGTGAGTTTGGGATTGAGGTAATAGACGTTCGGATAAAAAGGGCCGACCTCCCCATAGGAGTAGAGGGAGCTGTTTTTGCCCGGATGGAAGCGGAACGAGAGCGGATGGCCAAGGAGGCTCGTGCCAAAGGAGAAGAAGAAGCCCGCGAAATCAGGGCAGATGCAGATAGAGGGGTAGTGATTCTACTGGCCGAGGCTGAGAGGACTGCCCTGATCCTCAGGGGAGAGGGAGAAGCTGAGGCCGCCAGGATCTATGCCGAAGCCTTTGGGAAAGCCCCTGAGTTCTACGCCTTTCTGAGGACACTGGAGGCATATGAGAGGTTCCTCGGTGGGAGAACTACGCTGGTGCTGGGAGCCGACACCGAGCTCTTCAGATTCCTGTTGAGTCCGCAGCCCAGGGAATGAGAACCGCACTTAGGCAATGGGAAAGCCTGACTATTACGCTACCC
>QLUN01000044.1 GCA_018725455.1 Chloroflexota bacterium | reverse complement strand
CCCCCGGCGCCAGAATTGCCATCGGAGGTAGTCGAGCAAATGGCCAATCGGTATCGCGAGGCATATCACCGGCTTACGGGGAAGGGGCTGGTAAGATGTATCTAGCCAAAGTGTATATTACGCTGAAACCAACGGTGAATGATCCCCAGGGATTGACCATCAAAGGTGGACTGCACACATTAGGCTTCAACTCGGTGGAAAGCGTCCGCTCCGGAAAGTACCTGCAGATCAAGGTGGATTCCGACCGCGCCGATGTGGAGCAACAGGTGCGGGAAATGTGCCAGAAACTTCTGGCCAATCCCATCATCGAGGATTTCGCCTTTGAATTAGAGAAAGTCCAGGCTTAGTCGAGAACATCCTCGGTGGCCCCTCGATTGAGAGGTTAAAATGGGGACGAATCGAGAAGGTGAGATGATAAGGAATTAGTCTCAATTTGTAACTACACAGGTTGTCAGGTTCAAGGTTCAAGACACGCTATACGCTACCTGCTATGCGCTAATTTAGAGAAATGCCTGAACTGCCGGAAGTAGAAACCATAAAGAACGAGCTCGCTCCTCATCTGATAAGGGATCGCTTTGTCGGGGTTGACCTATTCTGGCCACGGGTGGTGCATGAACCCTCGCCGGAGGCATTCTGCCGGCGGCTCATTGGTCAGACGATAATAGACATACGACGTCGCGGAAAATACCTTCTCTTTCAACTTTCCGGTGGTCAAACCTTAATTCTCCATCTCAAGATGAGCGGCGTGCTGCTGCTCCGGGATGCATCCCATGGATTGGAGAATCACACCAGCGCCATATTCCGGCTCGATGGCGGCAGCGATCTGCACTTCGTCGATCAACGGCGGTTTGGCTCGATCTGGCTGACTGAAGATGAAAACAAGGTCATCGGCAAGTTAGGCGGTGAACCATTGGATGCCTCCTTCACCCCTGCCGCCCTGGGCAACCTCTCAAGCAAACGTCGGGTGCCGATAAAGGTCCTGCTCTGCGACCAGCACACCATCGCGGGCATCGGCAGTATGTATGCCGACGAGGCACTGTTTGCTGCCCGCATTCATCCCTTAAGGAAGGCGAATACCCTTTCCGGTGATGAAATCGAGCGGCTGCACCGCGGAATTGTAAAGGTATTGCAAGACGGGATAAAGCATAATGGGGCGAGCGTCGATACCTACCGTCGTCCCGATGGGGGAATCGGGAAAGCACATCTTGAATTCCAGGTTGCCCACCGCCATGGGGAACCCTGCCCCAACTGTGGATCTCCTATCCAGCGAGTGTCACTCCGGGGCAGGGGGAGCTATTTCTGTACCAGGTGTCAGCCAGATGGGACCTAATCGGTCATGACAAGAGCGGAAACAAGAATCTTGCTCGGCGAGGCGGAGGCAAGGTTCGAGCAAGAGGGGAATCTGATCAAACTGGAATCCGGCCGGGCTATTTTCGTTGGCGATACGCACGGCGATCTTGAGGCCACCAGGACCATCATCGCCAGACATTTGAACTCGAAAAGCCAGATCGTTTTCCTGGGTGACTATGTGGATCGGGGCCCAAAGTCGGCGGAAAACCTGAACTCTCTCCTGAGGCTGAAACTGGAGCACCCGGATAATCTGTTTCTGCTAATGGGAAATCATGAAGGCCAGGGCGCGATTAGCTTTCATCCGGCTGACTTCTGGGAAGGACTGGATCGCGAGTTGCACACGCAATATGCCACAGTGCTCTCCAAGATGCCACTGGCGGTCTCTACCCCAAATGGGATTATCGCCTTACATGGAGCACTGCCAGATATCGAAACCCTGGAAGACCTGGGGAAAATAGATTTCGGCGGCCAGCAGTGGCAGCAGATAACCTGGGGTGACTGGCAGGAAAGGGACGGAGGATACCTCGGCGATGACCCGTTCACCGGCAGGCCGCAGTTCGGCCAGTCATGGTTTGATGAGATGATGAGCCGACTGAAGAAGAATGTTCTCATCCGATCGCATCAACCAAACGCCAGGCAAGTCATGTACGGACGCCGGTGTCTCACGATATTCACCTCCTCGGCGTCCCAGGCACGGGTTCTAAAGAGAACCATCGCTATCGCCGATCTGGAGAAGGAGGTCAAAACGGCAGACGATCTGGTGATCGAAACCGTTTGAATAATGTATCCCCTGATCGATACTCATGCCCACCTTGACGACATAGAGGACCTCGACCCGGCCATTGCGAAAGCCAGGGAGTGCGGTCTGATCGCCATAATCGCCGTCGGGGTGGATTACGAGTCGAACAACCGGGTGCTGGAAATAGCCGAACGGTACAGATCACTGGTATTTCCCGCCCTTGGCTGTCATCCTGGAGAGCTAAGAGCAGTGGGGACCGAGCGCAACCTGCAGTTCATCGAAGACAATGTCGAAAGGGCAGTGGGTATTGGCGAGATAGGCCTGGACTATCATAAGAGGGTTACGAGCAAAGCAAGCAAGGAGGCTCAAAAGCAGGTGCTCAAAGATGTGTTGGCGATCGCCAGGCGATATGCGAAACCGGCGCTCGTCCATTCCCGATATTCCTGGCGAGACTGTTTCACCATTGTCCAGGAATCGGGGGTAGAGAGAGCGGTATTCCACTGGTACAGCGGCCCGATGAGCGTCCTGCACGATCTTATCAGGCAGGGATATTTCGCTTCCGCAACCCTCGCTGCCGGGTACCACCAAGAGCACCGGCGAGCGATGATCGAAACGCCCGGCGATAATCTGCTGCTGGAAACCGACTCGCCGGTGGTCTATCGCTGGGGTACGGAGTTTGCCCATCCGTCCGAGCCAGCGGATGTTACCAGGGTATTGGAGGCAGTAGCCAGGCTGAAGGGGGTTGAGCCAGGGGTGGTTGCTCAAAGGACCACCGAAAACGCTCTCATGCTCTTCGGGCTGCCAAATCTCCCGGTGCCGTTCATACTAGCTGTTGACAAGGTGCAAGAAAGCAGGTATAATCAAAATTAGTTGGGCACGGTTGCCCATTTTTTTCGGCGATTGAAACCGCCAAGTTATGAAGGGAGTGTCAAATGAGCACACTAATAGGTTTACCGAAGAACGGTTACAGAGTGGTTCCTGGACCGGAGGCTTATCTTTCTCCGTCGGCGGCCATCATGGGGGTAGTGCTTCCGGAGGAAGGTCAAGGGTTAATCGAAGGGGAGATTGTTCCTCAAGAAGTCGCCATGGAAGAGATAGCTAATAGGCTGCTTTCAGCCCGGAATCCGATGCTTTTCCCTGGCCCTCTGGTGCTTTGGGCCTGGTCAGACAAGGCAGTAGCCAAAGCAAAGGCGCTGCAGGATATGGTGGCCGAGGTACCGGGGATGAGGATCATACCTATGCCGGATTATCGCCCCAAGTACCCCATGATCAATCCCGAAGTAGAAATCAACCCCAATCATCCTAATTTGACCATCTGGCATAACAATATCGATGTATGTATGTTTGTGGGAGTTCATTGCCATTTCGCCAATCTAGCTTTAAAGATCGTCAGGGCAGGGACGGATTGCTACACCATAGCTCTGTGCGGCGAGCGAGGGCATGAGGACGCTATGATTACACTAAGAGATGTTCACGCTGAGGAAGTAAGAAAGATAACCGAAACCATAAAAAGGGTTAAAATGGGGAGGGTATCATGCCAGAAAGAAGAGTAGTAAGCCCCGAATACATGCTTTTTGACGCTCCTCGGGAAAAGAAATACTTGATCGGCAATGAAGCCGTTGCCGAGGCGGCAAAGAGGGCCAATGTTGATATGGCCATTGTCTACCCGATAACGCCACAAAGCGAAGCAACTCATATAATTGGGGATATGTATGCTCAGGGTTATATCAGGGACTATTATCGCGGTGAGGATGAATTTAATGTGATGTCCGCCGTTGCCGGGGCGGCAATGGGAGGGGTAAGGGTATTTACTGCCACCAGCGGGCCGGGAACGCTAAGAGCCTTTGAAATGTTTCCTGTCTGGGCGGGGCACAGGCTGCCGATAGTATGTGCATTTATGACCAGAGGGGTGAATTCGCCTTTGAGCATCCAGCCGGACAATATTGAAATTGGATGGCTAGCCGATACCGGGATGCTGATATTTCATGCCGAAGACCCCCAAGACTTCTTTGATATGACCCTTCAGGCGTATATCATCGCCGAACAGCCCGAGGTACACCTGCCGGTGGGTGTGTGCGTTGACGGCTTCTTCGTGACCCACACACGGGAGATTGTCGAGCTAACCCCCGAGGATGAGATGTTGCCCCCTTATGATCCATCAGTCTCTCCAGTGGTAGCAATGGACATGGAGACGGTTCCGGTAAGGCACATGAAGGACCCCTTCGTTATGAAGAGTAACTACATAAGCTATAATACCCATGCCAGTTGGCAACAGGAGGTGCGTGCTGCCGCGGAACGGGCGCGCAAGCACATCTACAAGTACATGGGAGGGCCTATCGAAGTTACCCACCCTGATGCTGAGATAATGTTCATGACATCGGGCACTGCTGCTGCTCAAGCAAGGGTTGCTATGGAAAGAATGCGGGCAGAAGGAATTGATGTCGGGTTGGTGAAGATCAAGGTGATAAGACCATTCCCTGAGAAGGAGATCGCCGAGTTAGCTGAGGTGCCAGGGATCATCATAGTCCCGGAGCATAATATTACCGGCTGGTTAGCCCGAGAGATCAGATCAAGGGTAAACAACAATTCAAAGATCTACAGTGGGCCGAGGGTATTTGGTGGCATGACCATGCCACCAGAGGTAATCGTGAAGGAAACCAAGAAACTCCTCCAGGCAGGAGTGGCTGTCTAAAAACAAAGGAGGTAAGTTCGACATGGAAGCACTTAAGATTTCGCCGGGCTTTGAGAAGGTAATGCCCCAGGAATATCTAGAGCTGGTAGAGGATGGTCCCTATGGAAGGGGTTTGGGAGTGAAAGATTTAGGAACATTTAAAGAGTTGATAGAGGTACACCCGTTATGCGCCGGCTGTGCTCTTGGTTTGTCAATCAGATTGATCCTCGCTTCGCTTCCCAATCCCGAGAATACTGTCATTGTCGGAACCACGGGGTGCAATGCTATTCTCATGCCCCAGGTCGCCATTCATAACATACACTGTCTCTTCGGCAATCAGAGCGCAGTGGCTACCGGCTTAAAGAGAGCGTTGAGGCTAAGATATCCCAACACACATAAGGATGTGGTGGTAATGGCCGGGGATGGTGGTGTCGTTGATATCGGGCTTGCCCCTACTATGCACTCCTGGTTTAGACGGGAGCAATTTACTACCATAATGCTGGACAATGAAGGTTATTCTAATACCGGCGGGCAAGAAAGCGGCATGACGCGGCAAGGGGTGGTGGTCAATATGGCACCCCTGGGGAAGAAGTTCCCCAAAGTCCCCCTTCATGAAGTGGCTAAGGTTGCCGGTTGTGCTTATGTTGCCACCGCTACTCCGGCCCGGGCAAGACGACTGGGGCAGATGGTGCGAAGGGCAATTCTGGTAGCCCGGGAGATAGGCCCGGCCTATGTTCAGATATTCTGTCCCTGCTCAACGAATTACAAGTTTCCTCCGGCAGAATCACTCAAGAGGGCCAAGGAGACCGAAATTACGGAGTACATGGTCCCGGAGGCCAAGGAGTGGATAGAGAGGATAGAGAAGGGGCCTAAAGCCGAGGAGGTAAGCAATGAAGCTTGATGTACGAATGTCGGGGCTGGGCGGACAGGGAATGGTTACCGCAGCCAACCTATTGGGGATGGCAGCGGTGAGCGATGGGAATTACAGCATCGTGATTCCCTTTTTCGGAGCGGAGAAAAGGCTGGCCCCCACGGAAAGCTATGTGCGGATTTCACCGCAGAAGGTTTATGAGAAGGGGGAAGTCGGCTATCCCGACGCCATCATGGTCTTCCACCCCGAGGTGATCACCAAGGGCAAATGCTATACCATGCCCTTCTATGAAGGCTTACGCCCAAACGGGTGGCTGATTATCAATACTGAAAGCCCGCTGCTCTCTGAAAAGGATGCTCGCAGCATTGCCGACCTGAATGTCAGGATTATCAACGTGCCGGCGTCCAGGATTGCGCTTGATGTGGCTGGCACTGAGCTTGCCACCAATATGGCTTTACTGGGGGGACTGGTGGGTGCCACCGGTATCGTTACCCTGGAGGGACTGGAAAAGGCAATAGCGCAAAGATTCGGTGGGGGGAAATTCACTGCCTCGGCAACCACCGCTGTCCTCGATGATATACTCAAGAGAAAATATGCCAAAACACAGGAGCTCCTGGAAAAAAATATGGCCGCCATCAGGAAGACCTATGAGTTGGTTAAGGAAATGTGCAAACCAGTGAATAGTAAATAGTGAATAGTGATTGGTGATTACCAATTACCAATCACCAATTACTAATCACCAGTTACCAAATGTGAGGGGAGGCGACATGTATTACACCGCAAGCTTAAAGGGGGATGAGTGCAACCGTTGTGGAGTCTGCATCCTGTCCTGCCCGGAGGCCAACGCCATAAAGCTGATAAAGCTTAACGGGAAAGCAAAGGAGATAGAGATTTGCGAACTTCGGTGTAAGGGATGCGGGCTGTGTGTTGAAATGTGCCCCCAAGCTGCATTGGAAGTCGTGCAAAGATAAGGCGTGGTGGCGAGCGGTTGCCTTCATCATTCCTGCGGTAGGAGGTGACTGAAATGAGCGTCCCCATGCATAGCGAGAAGGGATGGGCAATACTATCCCGCCCGGGCATT
>QLUN01000043.1 GCA_018725455.1 Chloroflexota bacterium | reverse complement strand
TAGGTCATATATCTGAAGAGTCAATTAGGAAATACATTGAGTCACAGAAGGGACAAGGCTAGGGTCGCTCTCATCCACCAGTACAAGACTGGTGGTATTCCCGCTCCCGTTAATAAAGGCCATTAAGGAGGCCGAAGACAGATGGCCATTATAGATGATCTTATTCAGATAGTAGGTCCGGAAAGAGCCTCGGATGATAAGACAGTCCGCTACGCTTATTCCAGGGACTCCTCCTTTATTACCGGGCTGCCGGATTATGTAGTCCGGCCGGTAAGCACAGAAGAGGTGGCTAAGATTGTGTCCCTCGCCAGTCAACACAGGATTCCGATTGTACCCCGGGGGAACGGCAGTGGAATGGAGGGGGGATGCGTACCGCTACATGGTGGCATTGTCCTTGACATGCATAATATGGACAAAATCCTCGAGGTCGATACTGGCAGCCTCTATGCTGTAGTAGAGCCGGGGGTGATTCATGCTCACCTCAACGCCAGACTGGGAGAACAAGGCTTCTTTTTTGCCCCAGACCCTGCCTCCACAGACTTTTGTACTATCGGTGGAATGATAGGAACAAATGCCAGCGGTATGACCTGTCTAAAATACGGGGACACGAGGAAATCTGTTCTCGGCCTGGAGGTGGTGCTACCGGATGGGACGGTTATCAATACCGGCGCTAAGACTGTGAAGAGTGATTGCGGCTATAACCTGACCGCTTTGATTGTTGGCGCGGACGGCACGCTGGGGGTAGTTACTAAAGCGATTCTAAAGATTATTCCCCGACCCAGGGCGAGGGCTACAGTTACTGCCTACTTTGATGAGGTAGAGAAAATAGAAGAGGCGGTGGCGTCCATATTCGCCAACGGGATTATCCCCGCTGCTTGCGAGCTATTGGATAGGCCAGTAATAAGGATCATTAACCGGTACAAACCGGAAATTGCTCTCCCTGATGTTGATGCCATACTTATCTTCAATCTGGAAGGAAGTGCCGCTGCAGTAGAGGAAGAGGTGGATGGAGTAGTGAGTAGCTGTAAAAAAGCTGGTGCCATTGAGGTGAAAGCAGCCGCTACCAAAGAGGAGGCAGATGCGTTATGGGAAGGCAGGAGATCTGTAGGCTCGGCGATATACAGGCTGGATCCTCAAAAGGCGGGGCCTAACATTGGTGGCGATTATGGAGTTCCCATTAGGCGTCTTGCGGAGATGTTAAGAGAGGTGAGAAGGATTGCCGAGGAGAGCGGTATAACTATGGTAGCCTTTGGTCATGTGGGGGACGGTAACCTGCATACTCATATGGCAGTTAATGTCCTGGACGAAGAGGAGCTGGCAAGGGCCGAGAAGGCCGGTGATGCCATCTACGAAGCTGCCCTAAAACTAGGGGGTACGACTACACCGGAGCATGGAATCGGAGCAGCGAAGATAAGATGGGTGAGAGAAGAGAGCAAAAGTGCTTATCCTTTAATGCGGGCCATAAAAAAGGTGTTTGACCCTCAAAACATTATGAACCCGGGCAAGATATTCGAAATTTCATGATAAGCCAACAACTACTACTAGATATAACGAAATGCTCTCGATGTGGCAAGTGCACCGCTATTTGTCCCATGTTCGAAAAGACCAGAGGGTGGGATACCGGTGTCGCTAGAGGCAAGCTCCTGATAAGCTGGGGTTTAGTGCGGGGCGAGCTGGAAATAAATGATAAACTGATTGAGTCGCTCTATCAATGTCCCACCTGCATGCTATGTGAGCAGGAATGCGCCGCCGGTGCCAAGGTAACGGAAATAATAAGGGAAGCCCGGGCACTTGTCGTTGAACGGGGGGCATCGGTTCCCTTCTCACACAGGGGAACTTTTGATACCGTAGCCCGGATAACCCTCAGAGATGGCCTGCACCGAGACTGGCTGGACTTAATCAGAGGAGACTTTCGGGAGAGCGGCGAGATTGTCTACTTCCCGGGGTCTCTTCCTTATTTGGAGCCTATCCTCGATTTCGACCTCGGAGCAGCGCGGATTATCTCCGCGGCAGTGAAGATCTTCAACCGGGCTGGGATTCGGCCTACCATAGTTAAGGAACTGGCAGATAGTGGTCACGATACCTTCTGGTCAGGACAATATCAATTCTTCAACGCCTTGAAGGAAAAAAACTCTCGCTTGCTGGCCGGAGCGAAGATGATAGTAACCACCTGCGCCGAGGATTATTATATCCTGAAAAATGAATACTCTCTCGATGCTGAGGTGTACCATATATCGCAATTTGTGAGGGACTTAGTAAGGGAAGGGAAGCTGGCTTTCTCTAAGGGTGTAGAAAGGGTAACCTTTCATGACCCCTGCCGGTTGGGCCGGCATATGGGCGAATACGATGCACCCAGAGAAGTGCTGAAGGCATTTGCCGATTACCGGGAGATGGTCCGATATGGCAAGGATGCCGCCTGCTGCGGTGTCGGGGCCTGGATGAACTGCAACAAATACTCCAAGCAGTTAAGATTGGACCGGGTGAAGGAGGCCGCGGAGGCAGCAGATACATTGATAACTGCCTGCAGCAAGTGCCTGTCACACTTCTCCTGCCTGATGACAGAGCCGGAAAAAGTAGAGGACTTGCCTGATATCAAGATAGTGGATTTCACCGAGTTTGCGGCTCGTAATTTGAAGGACATCTAGAATGACGCTAAAGACAGGGGTATACATTTGTCATTGCGGCAGCAATATCGCCCGCACGGTGGATGTCAAACAAGTAACTGAATACAATGCTACATTGGACTCCGTGGAAGTTGCTCGCGATTACCTCTATATGTGCTCCGACCTGGGACAGGAGCTCATCAAAAACGACATTAAAGAGCTGGGGCTCGACCGCGTGGTTGTGGCATCCTGCTCACCTCGGATGCATGAGCTTACCTTTCGTAAAGCCTGCGTAGAGGGCGGACTGAATCCTTACCTTTACACCCATGCCAACATCCGAGAGCACTGCAGCTGGGTCCACCGGAACGGGGATTTGGCCACTGAGAAGGCTAAAGATCTGATCCGCGCCAGTGTGAGGAGGGTTTGTCACCAGGAACCGCTGGAGGTCAAGGAGGTTCCGGTTAACCCCAACACTCTGATTGTAGGTGGAGGTATCGCTGGCATCACTGCCGCACTGAAAATCGCTGCCTCTGAGAATAGGGTTTACCTGGTCGAGAGAGAGCCCTCGATCGGCGGCCGTATGAGTCAACTTAATATGACCTTCCCTACGCTGGATTGCTCTGAGTGTATTCTCACCCCCAAGATGACCGATGTGGGCAACAACCCCTATATTGACCTCATGGCGAGCAGTGAGATCGAGGAGGTTTCTGGTTATGTCGGGAATTTCAAGGTCAAGATCAGGAAAAAGGCGCGCTTTGTAACTGAGAAGTGCACCGCCTGCGGAGACTGCATCAAGGAATGCCCGGTTGAGGTGCTCAGTGAGTTTGAGGAGGGTCTGAATAAGCGCAAAGCTATTTATATACCCTTCGCCCAGTCTATACCCAATAAGTATGTCATTTCCAGGAATGACACTCCCCCCTGCAAGCTGGCCTGTCCGATAGGGATGGATATCCAGGGTTATCTAGCCCTAGTCTCTGTTGGTAAGTTCCAGGAGGCATATCAGTTGCTTAGAAGGACCAATCCTCTCCCGTCTGTCTGCGGTCGAGTCTGCTACCATCCATGTGAAGATGCCTGCAAGCGCGCCTATGTTGATGAGCCCTTAGCCATCAATCCCCTAAAGAGATTCATTACTGACGGGGTTAATGTTGAACAAATCGAGCTCCCCCAGATTACCCCGAATGGTCATAGTGTGGCTGTTATCGGCAGCGGTCCGGCGGGACTGGCCGCAGCCCACGATCTCGCCCTTTGGGGCTATAGCGTAACGATATTTGAAGCCTTGTCTGAAGGCGGGGGGATGCTCCGTGCAGGGATTCCAGAATATCGCTTGCCCAGGGATGTTCTGAGGAAGGATATCGAGTATATCCAGAAGCTGGGTGTGGTGATAAAGACCGACACCAGGATCGGGGAGCAGGTCACACTCGATGACCTGGAGCATGATCACCAGGCGGTATTCGTTGCTGTCGGAGCTCATCAGAGCCTGAGGCTGAAGATTCCTGGGGAAGAAACCCTTGAGGTTATCCCCGGCGTTGATTTCCTCCGAGCGGTAAACATGGACCAGAAGGTCGAAGTGCCTGACCGGGTAGTTGTCATCGGTGGCGGTAACACGGCTATTGATTGTGCCCGTGTTGCCCGCCGTCTGGGCGCCGCTGAAGTCCATATAATTTGCCTGGAGTCGAGAGACGATATGCCAGCCGGCTCAGACGAGATTGAGCAGGCAGAGGCAGAGGGTATCCTTATCCATCACTCCCATAGCGTTACCAGGATTGTAAGCGATGATGGGCATATCAATGGTGTGGAGTGCCTCGATGTGCGGTCATTTGAGTTTGATGAGGAGGGAGGGGTCAGTATTGACACTGTTCGGGGTTCAGAGCACATTGTACCGGCAGGGGCTGTTATCCTGGCCATAGGTCAGCATCCGGATATTCCTCGCCAGTTCGGCTTGTCTCTCGGTCGGGGAAATACTATACAGGTATCCCCGGATACCCTCTCCACCTCTAGAGATCGTGTTTTTGCTGGCGGCGATGTCGTTACCGGACCAGCGAAGGTCATCGAGGCTATCGCCGCCGGTAAGAGGGCAGCCAGGTCTATAGATAGCTATTTGAAGGGAGAGATTTTGGAGATTAAGGAGCGACCAGCTCCGGAAAGACTTGGCGACGAGGAAATCGCTGAGCTTCAGAAGCTCCATCCTATCCAAAAGCGGGTCGACATGCCACAGCTAGCCCCGGCGCAGCGCATCGGGGATTTTGCCGAGGTTGAGCAGGGCTACACCATCGGCCAGGCCCAGGAAGAGGCCGCTCGATGTCTGGCCTGCGGGGGATGTTGTGATTGTCTTGAATGCGAAAAGGTGTGCGAACCCAAAGCCATCGACCATAGCATGAAGGATGAAGTGGTTGAAATAGAGGTAGGTTCAATTATCGTCGCCACCGGCTATGATGACTTTGACCCCGGTGTCATCTCCGAATATGGCTATGGCAAGTACGATAATGTTATCACCGCCCTCGAGTTTGAGCGACTGTCCTGTGCCGCCGGGCCGACCAGCGGCGAGATACTCTTAAAGGATGGTAGAAAGCCGGAAAGCGTGGCTATCATCCATTGCGTCGGCAGCCGGGATCAGAATTACCATGAATACTGCTCCCGGGTATGCTGTATGTATGCCCTTAAGGATGCCTACCTGATACGGGAGCATACGGGCGCCGAGGTGTATCAAATGTATATTGACATGCGCTGCTTCGGGGAAGGCTATGAGGAATTCTACAAGCGCCTCTCCGAAAAGGGCGTTCACTTCATTCGGGGGAAGGCATCCGCGGTCACTGACCATGCCCTGGCTGAAGAAGAGAAGGGAAGGTTGATTGTCACTTGTGAAGATACCTTGATTGGGAGCATGCTGCGGGTCCCGGTGGATATGGTTATCCTGTGCATCGCCTTGGAGCCACGCTCTGATGCGGAGCAGGTGGCCAGGCTGTTTAACATCAGCCGCCGGCCGGATGGCTTCTTTCAGGAAAGACACCTCAAGCTTGACCCGATAGCTACCCCCACGAGCGGCGTCTTCGTTATCGGCTGCTGTGGCGGCCCGCGGGACATCTCCGATACCGTTGCCCAGGCCCTGGGCGGGGCAGGGGAAGCCCTGGCTATGATAGGCAAAGGCAGTGTTACCCTTGAGGCGGCTGTCGCGGCGGTCAGTGCAGATATATGTATAGGTTGTGGGCGATGCACTGAGGTATGTGAATTTCACTCCCCTGAGGTTATCAAAGATGAGCGGGGGATGCCGGTGTGCCAGGTAAATGAGGTTGTTTGCCAGGGTTGTGGGGCCTGTGGGGTCGCTTGCCCCACCGGAGCTATGTCTATCCGGCATTTCACCGACGAGCAAATCTTGTCCACAGTGGATGCCTTAGTAGAGGTATAGGTCATGCCTGACTTTGAACCGCTGATTATTGCCTTTGCCTGTAACTGGTGTTCCTATGCCGCGTCTGATGTCGCCGGGACAAGCCGCAGTTATTACCCGGCCAATGTGCGCATCATAAGAGTGATGTGCAGTGGCATGGTTGACCCCACATATATCCTCAGGGCTCTCGAGGGTGGTGCTGACGGCGTTCTGATTGCGGGATGCCGCCCTGGCGACTGCCACTACATCTCAGGCAACACGAAGGCAGAAAAGATGGTAGAGCGAATGAAGACCTTGCTGCGCAGATTAGGGTTAGAAGACGAGCGCCTGAGACTTCAGTGGATATCCAGTGGAGAGGGAAGGTTATTCGCCAGGACGATTGAGGAGATGGTGGGCCGACTTAAGGAAATGGGCCCATCGCCCTTGAAAAAAAGGAGGGGCTGTCAGGCATAGTGAGAGAGCCAGCGCCTTGGCCCACTATCCCTATATAGCTCAGGCAGAGGTAACTACCTTCCCCTTTTCCCCTTCACCTGCTCGCCCCAGCCCGGCCGAGAAACAGATTGCCGCCGGAGAGGTGGAGCTGGAGCTGGTTCCACAGGGAACACTGCTGGAGGCCAATTTGTGACTCCCCTGTCGGGCATGTGTTTCTTCCACCGCTACGCAGGCATAAAGCCTGCGGTTACGGAAGGCTTGCGATATCAGTTTGTAGCCGCACCCTTTAGGGGTGCGCTTGCGGGGCGCGATCGATTTTATTTACGCCGGCATAAAGCCCGCGGTTACGGAAGGCTTGCATGTCAGGTATGCAGTTCTATGATGTCACCGTCCTTAAGAACATGATCTCTTTTTACCCGCTGCCCGGCGAACTTGCCTGAGCCCCAGATCAGGGCATATTTCAGTCCCTGGCGAAAAT
>QLUN01000042.1 GCA_018725455.1 Chloroflexota bacterium | reverse complement strand
GACAGACCGGCCTGAGCGTCGCCTTTGACTATCCCACGCTGGATGGTTATGATACCGATCATCCATTGGCCCGAGGTGAATTTGAAAAGTGTGGGGTGGCAATCTCATCGTTGGCCGATATGGAGTTACTATTTGATAGCATTCCGCTGGATGAAGTAACCACCTCTATGACCATCAACGGCCCGGCCGCCGTCATCTGGGCGATGTATATTGCGGCCGCCGAAAAACGGGGTATCCCCATGGAGAGGCTCGGCGGAACGATACAAAATGACATCCTCAAGGAATACATGGCCCAGTTCTCGTTTATCTTCCCCCCCGAGCCCTCGATGCGCCTGGTGGTGGATACCATCGAGTTCGGCTCCAGATATCTCCCTCGCTGGAACACCATCAGCATTAGTGGCTATCACATACGGGAGGCAGGGTCAACAGCGGTCCAGGAACTGGCATTCACCCTGGCTGACGGACTTACCTATGTGCAGGCGGCGATAGATCGTGGCCTGAAGGTGGATGATTTCGCCCCCAGACTTAGCTTCTTCTTCAATTCGCACAACGACTTCTTTGAGGAGATCGCCAAGTTCCGCGCCGCCCGCCGCATCTGGGCACGGGAGATGAAGAAGCGTTTCGGAGCCAGTGAACGCTCGCAATGGCTTCGCTTCCACACTCAGACCGCCGGTTGCTCTCTGACCGCTCAGCAGCCGGAGAATAACATCGTCCGCACTGCCCTGCAAGCCCTGGCCGCGGTTCTGGGCGGAACACAGTCACTGCACACCAATTCCATGGATGAAGCCCTGGCTCTGCCCTCGGAGAAGGCGGCGCTCATCGCCCTGAGAACGCAGCAGCTCATCGCCCACGAAAGTGGGGTGGCCAATAGCGTCGATCCCCTCGGTGGCAGCTTCATGGTGGAGACGCTGACCAACCAAATTGAGGAGGCTGTTTATGAGTACTTTGATAAGATAGACTCTCTGGGAGGGGTAATTGCCGGTATCGAGAATGGCTTCTTTCAGCGGGAAATTGCCGAGGCTGCCTATCGCTATCAGAGGGAGATCGAAACCAGGGACCGGATCATAGTTGGAATAAACGAATATGAACTCGATGAGCCCGTAGCCATCCCTATCCTGAAGATGAATGAGGAGGGTGAGCGGAGACAGATATCCCGGTTGAATCGCCTCAGGCAAGAGAGAAGCAATAAGGAGGTTCAGCGCACCCTGGCCGAGCTCAGGAGCGCGGCCGAGGGAACGGAGAATCTTATGCCTTACATCCTGGACGCGGTAAGGGCATACGGCACGCTGGGTGAGGTGTGCGATACCCTGAGGGGGATGTCTTTGGGGGGTATGAGGCTCCCTTCGTATTTTGAGTAACACCCTAATCCTCCGTAGTCGAGGTCGTCTCTGACCTCGACGGTGGAACTCTGGGTCAGGGACGACCCAGAGTACTTGGGGGTATTTTGAGTAACACAAAGGAGGAAGAAATGATCACACTGAGCGTAATCAAGGCCGACGTCGGGGGTTATGTAGGACACTCCAGCATGCACCCTGATCTCATGGCCACGGCTCAGGAATTTATGGAGAAGGCTAAAGGGCAGGGGCTGCTGGTTGACTTCCACGTTACCAGGTGCGGGGATGACCTCGAGCTCATCATGACTCATGAGCAGGGCGAGGGGAATGAGTGCATTCACAAACTAACCTGGGATATCTTTCTGACCTGCACCGATGTTGCCCGGAAATTGAAGCTCCATGGGGCGGGACAGGACATGTTGAGCGATGCCTTCACCGGTACCGTGAAAGGCATGGGGCCAGGTGTGGCGGAGATGCAGTTTGAGGAGCGCGGCTCCGAACCTGTTCTGATATTCATGGCCGATAAGACCTCATCCGGCGCCTGGAACATGCCTCTCTATAAGATATTTGCCGATCCCTTCAACACCATCGGGCTGGTTATCGCCGAGAACATGCACTCTGGCTTCTCATTTGAGGTGCACGATGTGAAGGAACACCGCAAGGTGGTCTTCGATGCCCCTGAGGAGATATACGACATGCTGGTGCTCATCGGGGCGCCTTCGCGGTATGCGGTAAAGTGCGTTCGCCATCGGCCATCGGGGGAAATCGCCGCCGTCTCATCCACCGACAAATTGTACCAGACGGCCGGCAGGTATGTGGGAAAGGATGACCCGGTGCTCATCGTTCGCTCGCAGGGGAAATTTCCGGCTGTCGGCGAGGTGCTTGAGCCCTTCACCATGCCTCAAATGGTGCAGGGATGGATGCGGGGTTCGCACCACGGCCCGCTCATGCCGTGTTCTATCCTACAATCAAATCCCAGCAGATTTGATGGGCCCCCTCGCGTGGTGTGTGCCGGATTCCAGTTAGCGGGGGGCAAACTCATCGGCCCGCGGGATATGTTCGACGACCCCAGCTTTGATGAGGCCAGGCACCAGGCTAACCTGGCCGCGGAATACCTGCGACGACACGGCCCGTTCGAGCCACACCGTCTGCCTCTGGAGCAGATGGAATACACTACTATGCCTGAGGTGATGAGGAAGCTCGAGGGGAGGTTCTCGCCTCTTTAGGGTGATAAGAAATGGGTGTACTGCAAGAGGTCGCAGAATTGCTGCCCGCCATGACGCGTTCAGAAAAGGCCCAAGTGCTTCAATGGATCGCACGGGATCTTGGCGACGCATTCCCTGGCATTGAAAGTATGCCAGGTGTTTGCGGGGGTGAACCGTGCATCGTTCGTACTCGGATTCCTGTGTGGGTGTTGGCCCAAGCCAAACGCCTGGGCACGAGTGAAGCAGACCTATTGAAGTGCTACCCAACATTACGAGCAGAGGATCTGGCTAATGCTTGGGGGTACTCACGGTCCCATCGTGACGAGATAGAGCGGCAAATCCACGAGAATGAGGAAGCTTAATTCCCACCCAAACCATGCGGGCATCATCGTATGCACCTTTGACCCAGATTTTGTTAGCCAGGCCCGCCGGATACACTCAGCCGTAGAGTCTCAACCCAAGCTTTCTGGACAACTCATGCGTATAAACCGTCGTGGCCAGTGTTGAGAAGGGTTTTCTTTGCCTTATGACCAGCATCAATTATCAGGGGTCAGCGAATCCTAAAAGCTGATTACTGATTGTTAAACACTCGCAAACGCCTGAATCTTCAGAAATAACCATGCCAAAGCTCTTGCTTGCCACCAACAACCGGGGAAAGCTGCGGGAGTTGGGCGCTCTAATATCTAGCGAAGCCTGGGAGCTTACCACTCCGGCCCGGGAAGGCGTAGAGATCGAGGTCAAAGAGACCGGCAAGACATTTGAGGAGAATGCCGCCATTAAGGCGATAGCCTATGCCAGAGCCGCCAACTTAGTTGCCATCGCCGACGATTCAGGAATAGAAGTTGACGCCTTGAATGGAGAACCCGGGGTGCTCTCGGCCCGCTACGCCGGTGAAGGGGCCTCGGACAGAGAGAGGGCCGATCATCTCCTGGCCGAGCTCTCCGGCGTGCCCTGGGAGAAGCGGTCGGCTCGTTTCAGGTGTGTCATTGCGATAGCTACACCTGAGGGTGAGGTGGAGTTTTGCTCGGGCGAGTGCCGGGGATTTATTGCCCATGAGAGCAAGGGCGAGAGTGGCTTTGGCTATGATCCGATTTTTTATCTGCCGCAATTCGGCAAGACGATGGCCGAGATCAGCTTCGAAGAGAAGAACAAGGTGAGCCACCGGGGAAAGGCAGCGAGGGAAGCGCGCCAGGTGCTGGAGCGCTTATCAAGAAAATGACGGGACTCTCTGATTTCTTCAATCGCCCCATAAACTACCTGCGCCTATCGGTTACCGACCGATGCAATCTGCGTTGTGTCTATTGCATGCCGCTTGAGGGGGTTGCCCCACTGCCGCATGATGAGATCCTTAGCTACGAAGAAATAGGCCTCGTGGCTAGAGCAGCCTCCGAGCTGGGCATCAGCAAGGTGCGGCTCACCGGGGGTGAGCCGCTGGTGCGGGCGCATTTGAGCCGTCTCATCGGAATGTTAGCCGGGATCGAGGGGATTGATGACCTCTCGCTCACCACAAATGGTGTGCTCTTAAGTCGCTATGCCCGGGAACTCAAGGCGGCGGGTCTGAAGCGAGTGAATATAAGCCTCGATTCCCTCCATCCGGAGAGGTTCGGGAAGATAACCAGAATAGGCAAGCTGGAGCATTCGCTCCAGGGAATCGAGGCGGCCCGGGCAGCCGGGCTTCACCCGATAAAGATCAACATGGTTGTGATGCGCGGAGTGAACGATGATGAAATAGCCGATTTCGCTCGCCTGACTATGGAAAAGGGATGGCACGTGCGATTTATCGAGTTTATGCCTATCGGGGAAGTCAAGAGTCGAGAGACGGCAGTCGGCAGTCGGCAGTCGGCAGTCTGGAGTGGGGAGGGGGACTATCGACTATCGACTATGGACTATCGACAGACTCCAGCCCCGTTGTACAACGGGGCCAGGCTCCAGACTGAAGAGTTTGTGCCTATCTCGGAGATCATAGAGCGCATCGAGTCCCTGGGAACTCTCGAACCGTACTCACTCGATGGGAACGGGCCAGCGAGGTATTTTCGTTTACCCCAGGCCAAAGGCACCATCGGCTTTATAAGTCCGGTCAGCGAGCACTTTTGCTTTAGGTGCAACCGTCTGCGGCTCACTGCGGAGGGGAAGCTTCGCCCCTGTCTTCTTTCCGATGAAGAGATAGATCTCCGCGAGCCACTTCGTCGCCGGGCCTCGGTTGACGAGCTAAAACGCCTGATCGAGCAGGCCACCCAAGCCAAGCCAGAAGGTCATAGACTTGGTAGCGGCACCACGGCGCGGAAGAGGACTATGTGCCAGATCGGGGGCTAGCGCAATGATCGATATCTATACTGATGGTTCATGCTCGGGCAATCCCGGTCCTGGGGGCTGGGCAGCGATAGTGGTGCAGGACGGCCGGCAGGTGGAGCTCAAGGGGAGTGTGGAGGGAACGACTTCCAATCGAATGGAGCTCACCGCAGCAATCGAGGGGCTGGTCCACGTCCCCGAGGATTCCGAGGTCAGCATTCATAGCGACAGCGAATACCTGGTTAACACGATGACTCGCAACTGGAAACGCCGCGCCAACCTCGACCTCTGGCACAGGCTCGATGAACTGACGGCGGCTCGTAAGGTGAAGTGGATTAGGGTCGAAGGACATGCTGGCCATCCCGGAAATGAAAGGGCCAACAGACTGGCGACGGAGATGTCTGCCTGCGCCGGTGAGAATCCTCGCCGGCAAGGTGAGAGGCCGACCCACTTCGATTCCGCTGGGCAAATCCATATGGTGGACATCTCCGAGAAGCAGATCACCCAGCGGGTGGCTGTGGCTAAAGGCGCGGTGAAGATGAAGTCTTCCACCCTCGAGTTGATCGAGCAAGGGCAAGCGGCCAAGGGCGATGTGCTTGCCATGGCGCAGATGGCGGGCATCATGGCAGCCAAGAAGACCTCCGAATTGATACCATTATGCCATCCGTTGTGCCTGGCGAGCGTGGCGGTGGAATTCCATCTGGACAGGGAAGGAAGCGTCGTGGAGATTACTGCTACAGTCAAGGCAGCGGAGAGGACCGGGCTGGAAATGGAGGCGCTCACCGCGGTAGCGGTGAGTGCCCTGACCATTTACGATATGTGCAAGGCTGTAGATCGAGGGATGAGGATCGAAGGAATCCGTCTCGTTAGAAAGAGCGGAGGCAGGAGTGGAACAATCACCCTTGAGTGAGGGCATGGAGGTAGCTCTGACCATCCCGGCAATGAGAAAGATCAGAGGGGAGTTGCCGGAGCCGGTGGGCTTTGTCCCCACCATGGGCTGCCTTCACGAAGGGCATCTGTCTCTGGTTCGTCGGGCGCGAGGGGAAAACAGAAGTGTGGCCGTCAGCATATTCGTCAACCCCACCCAGTTCGGCCCCGGGGAGGATTTCGAGACCTATCCCTGCTATACCGAGCGAGACCTGACTTTGCTGCGGCGAGAAGGGGTCGATGTCGTCTTTCTGCCGGCAGCAGGAGAGATGTACCCCCCGAATTTCAATTCCTGGGTAGTGGTCGAAGGGATCAGCGAGATATTGGAGGGGGCTTCGCGTCCCGGCCATTTCCGGGGAGTGACTACCGTAGTAGCTATGCTCCTCAATATTGTTGAGCCCGCCAGAGTCTACTTCGGACAGAAGGATGCCCAGCAATCACTGGTCATCAAGAAGATGGTGGCCGATCTCAATATGAATCCGCAGATCATAGTCGCTCCCACGGTCCGCGAGCCCGACGGACTGGCGATGAGCAGTCGCAATATCCACCTCAACCCCGAGGAACATCAGGCTGCCCTGGTGCTGTGGAAATCCCTTTGCCTGGCACAGCAGCTCTGGTCCGGTGGTGAGAGAAGCGCCGATCACATTCGTGAGCAGATGATTGCCCTCATCGAAGGTGAGCCCGGGGCACGGATTGATTATGTCAGCATTGCTGACCCCGCGTCCTTGCGGGAGCTCAGCGAGAGTCGAGAGTCGAGAGACGTCAGGCGTCAGGCGTCAGTCGACAGTCAGCAGTCGAGAGTCGGCAGTCAATCAGTCAGCAGTCGACAGTCGACAGTCAGCGAGGGATGGGAGGGGGACTATCGACTATCGACTATCGACTATCGACCGACTGCCCTGGTATCACTGGCGGTCTGGATCGGGAAGACCCGGCTCATCGACAACGTGGTCCTGGGGGGTGGGGCTTGAAAATCCTGGTATCCAACGACGATGGTATCTATGCCAGGGGACTCTGGGCTCTGGTAAAAGAACTCAAAGGGGTGGGGGATGTGGTAGTAGTGGCTCCCGACCGCCAGCAGAGTGCGGCCGGAACCTCGGTTACCCTTCACTATCCACTGAGGGTCAAGAAGGTCAAGCCCCGATTAAGCGGAACGCTCCTGAACATAAACCTGCCTCCCTCTTCCAGAAGCTTCGTCCCACGGATGTCTGAGCGAGCGTTGATAGCCACATAGTCCACAGAGAAACGAGCAGGGTGTAGGGGGAGGGAGCACTACAAACTCAGATAATGCCTAAAACATTGTAGTGCGAGGCTTTAGCCTCGCCTAGGCGACCCT
>QLUN01000041.1 GCA_018725455.1 Chloroflexota bacterium | reverse complement strand
CTGGTGCTCTTTCATTTCTGCCCATGGCCTTTGCTGCCAGGGGCTACGACATCCCGGCTGGTGTCAATCCTGTGACCCAGCTCCACCAGAAGGAAATGGTGCTGCCTGCTGAGCAAGCTGATGTCATCCGGAGAATGGCTGAAGATGGTGGAAGCGGCAGAGGCTCTTTCCACTTCCATGACCACAGCGGCACCATGACTCCAGAGAGGATCTCCGAAAACGGCAGAGCTTTCAAGAAGGCAATCCAGAGGGCTTATCGCTCTGGATCGATGACTGGGATCCAGCCATGAGCAATGAAGTGTTCCCTTCTGCACTCGTAGGCCTTCGTTATCCGGTTAGGCGCATCCCGATCTGGCGCACTCGTGTGCAGGAAGCAGAAAGCGGCAAGGAGACGCGCATCGCCTTTTGGAGCTATCCACGTTTCCGTTGGCAATTGTCTTACGAGGTGTTGCGGTCTGACGATGGCTTCGCTGAAAAACAGACGTTAATTGACTTTTTCATGTTGAGGCGGGGACAGCATGATGACTTCCTTTTCTTTGACCCTCTTGACAGTGCCGCAGTGGGCCAAAGTTTGGGCACCGTTGTTGGTGGCAACAGAACTTTCCAGTTATTCCGCAGACTCCACAGCTACTCGATGCCAATTTATCACCTGCCTGCGCTTCCCACTATATCACTTATCTATCCTGATCAAAGTGTTGTTAATAACATGACAAACTTCACAATGGGGTCAACGGATGGCGTTCTCAACGGACGGTTGACAATCGGTGCCGGAACAGCTCTCCCAAACGGGACACAAGTGCTCTGGAGTGGCAGTTACATGCACCGGGTCAGGTTTGATGATGATGAGGTTGAAGCAGAGCTGTTCATGCAAGGCATGTGGTCAGCAACCAGCATTGGATTGGTTTCGGTAAAATGAGAACTCTCTCGGCCCCACTTTCTGCGTACCTGGCTACTCGGCGCGAGATCATTAAGGCAGACCTGTTGACAATCACATTGTCGGACTCGACGACCATCAGAGCAACATCATTTGATATTGATTTGATGCACGGGGGAAATGTGTTCAAGGCTGGGCAACCGATGTTTGAGCGTGGACGGTGCCGTCATGTGCGTGGAGTCGAGATCGACGAGTTGGAGATCACCTTCTATCCACAAGACGGGGACACTCTTTCTGGACTCCCATTCGCCGTGGCTGCTCGGCTTGGGGCTTTGGACACAGCGAGCATCCGGCTTGATGTCGCTTACCTGCAAGAGACAGCAGACCCTTCCGTGTGGACGGTGGTTGGAACAATCATGTATTTTGTTGGAACAGTTGGCGACGTTGAGCCCGACCGACTAGAGGTCAATGTCAAAGTTAACTCTCCACTCCAACTTCTTAATGTCAAGATGCCGCGCAATCTATATCAACCAACTTGTGGACACACACTCTATGGCCAAGGTTGTGGAATAAGCCGGGCGACCTTTCAAACAAACAGGTCGGTGCAGGCTACTCCGGCACCAACTGTCACGAGCTTCACAATCAACGCAGGTGCAGAGGCTGCCGGCTATTTTGATGGGGGTGTTGTCCAAATCACATCCGGAGCCCACTCTGGACTGCGTCGCACAGTGAAGCAGCACTCTCTTGGAGGAGGCTTGACATTTGCCCTTCCGTGGCCGGCACCGCTGGCAGCCGGAGTTTCACTGCAGCTTGTTCCTGGTTGTGACAGGCGACGTGAGACCTGCGCGGACCGCTTTTCTAACCTTGCTAGGTTTCGTGGCTTCCCCTACATACCAACCCCAGAGACGATCTATGGCTAATCAAGCACAGCAAACAGGTAGCCTGGCATCACACATAGTCTTGGAGGCAAAGTCGTGGGTCGGCACCCCATATCATCCCGGAGGGAGGATCAAAGGTGTTGGTGTTGACTGCGCGATGTTATTGGCTGAGGTCTACGAGCGCGCAGGAGTTGTTCCTCGGATTGATCCTGGAACCTATCCACCAGACTTTGGGCAGCACAGAGGTGAAGAGCGGTTCAAACATTGGTTGGAAAAGCATGGCACCCTTGTCGAGGACCCCATGCCTGGTGACGTGGCACTGTTTCGTTTTGGCCGCTGCTACAGCCATGGAGCGATCATGATTGGTGGTGGCCAGCTTGTTCACGCGGTGTTGCGTGACGGGATGGTTTCCATTGGGCAAATTGACAGCTCCGATTTGTCGGACAGGCCTGTTTTGTTTTATAGGGTGAACGATGGGCGCTAGGACAATATCCACCGAGCAGCAGCGTGTTGCAGCCATCAGCTTGCAGACGTCAAGCTATGGGCTCCCTGTGCCAATCGTGTTTGGCACTAACCGGATCTCCGGCAACCTTATTTGGTACGGCAACTTTCAACCTATAGCAGCCACAACAACAAGGTCTTCAGGTGGCAAGGGCATTGGGAAGATCAAGCAGAAGGACACGACCTACACCTATCAAGCAGCAGTCCAGATGGCGCTGTGCGAGGGGCCTATTGCAGGGATCAACTCAGTCTGGCGTGGCAAGGAGAAGGCTACTCTTGCGGAGTTGAGCCTCACACTTTTCACAGGTGCGGATGGGCAAGCACCTTGGCCATTCCTTTCTGGCTATGTCGGTGTTCCATCAAACATCTGGCACGAAAACATCTATGGTTTTTTCGGCCAACCAACAGGATTTTCCAGCGTTGTGGCATTGGGTTATTCCGGCACAGCCTATCTTGCCTCAAGTGCCTACGACCTTTCCGATGACGCCTCTGTCCCTAATCATGGCTTTGAGGTGCGTGGTCTGCGTGTTATCGGTGGAGGCAATGATGATGCAGATGTGGCCGATGTCATCAATGATTTGCTGACACACTTTCGATTTGGGGTTGGCTTTCCATCTTCGATGCTGGGAAGCCTCACGGCGCTGTCAAACTACACTCGAGCTGCTGGCATCTTCATCTCTCCTGCATTCACCGAACAAGCTCGTTGTGGGGAATACATTTCTGAGCTATTGGCTGTAGCCAATAGCGAGTGTGTTTGGTCAGATGGTGTATTGAAATTTATTCCATATGGCGACGAGGCTTTGTCGGCCAATGGTCGAGTCTACACCCCGAACACTGCACCACTGTTTGACCTTGGTCCGGACGACTTCACAGACAAAGATCGACCAGTCAGAGTCAAGCGCAAAATGCCAGCTGACATATTCAACCGGCTGCAGATTGAATTCAAAAACAGAGCCAACCAGTACAACATCGATGTTGTGCCAGTTGAGGACCAAGAGGCGATTGAGCGCACAGGCCTTCGGCAGGCAGACCCCATGAAACTTCACATGATAACTCGAGGGGACGTTGGCAAGATCGTTGGGCAGCTGCTGCTGCAAAAGGGCTTGTTCAAGCCAAACGAGTACACCGTCAGGGTCAATGCACGCTACCCAATGCTGGAGCCCATGGACATCGTGACAATCACCGACTTGCCACAGGGCATAGACCGACTCCCTGTGCGGATAGTGGAGATCGAAGAAAGTGATGGTGGTTTTGAAATTGTCTGTGAGGACTATCCTGTTGGAGTGGCATCAGCCGCGCTCTATCAACACGACAACGGTATCCGGTATCAAGCCCTCTTCAACAATGTGCCTGCCAATGTAATTGCACCAGTCATCTTTGAACTGCCAGCTGACCCTACCACGACCGGACTCGCGATCGGGATCGCAGTTGGTGGGCAACTGGATGACCCTCTTTATGGTGGTTGTCGGATTTGGGTTTCAAGCGACGGCTCGAGCTACAAAGCAATTGGATCAATCTTCGGCAGCAGCCGTTATGGCAACCTTGCTGCTGCACTACCCAACCACGCAACGCAAGCAAATGTGGACAATGTAAATGTTGCTGATGTCCAACTGGCAGTGAACGGACAGTTGGTTTCTGGCACCGACCTCGACAGGGACAATGGTGCCACCCTCATGCTCGTCGGCAATGAGTATTTGTCTTACAGAGACGCAACACTCTTAGGTGCAAATCGCTACCGCTTGGCGTCTCTGCGTCGTGGTCGGCACGAGGCTGGTCCAGAGGCGCATGCGGCCGGAGCCCGTGTGGTGCGCATTGATGATGCTATATTCCGCATGGGCGACCTTGATTTGGACCTGATCGGCAAGGCCCTGTGGTTCAAATTCACCGCTTTTAACACCTACCAGACATTCGAGCAAGAGCTGTCGGCAGTCACGGCCTACAGCTACATTGTGACCGGGAGGATGGAAGAGCGCGGTAGAAAAGCGCAGAGCTTTCTTGGCCATGACTTGGTCAAAGTCCACGAAGATTGGAGCAAGCACCCAGACACAGCCTCAGTGCGCAGGGCCTGGGAGTTACAAGGACCAGGGTCAATTTCACTCGCCAAGGGTGAAGCTGGCATGTCATCCGGAGTCGCTTTGCGCGCAACCGGCGAAGTCATACTCTACGGCAAGCATCGCATTCCTTATGCAGCTGAGGATCTTTACCGGGTCAAAGCCCGCTTCCGCGTTGTTTCTGCGTCGCCTGGCGTTGGGCATTATCTTGGGGTGTCTGTCTTTGACGCGAACGGAAATGACATCTCCGGCTCTGACTTTTCAGGGGTTCACTTTCCAGGAGGGTTTGATAACGATCCAGTTGCTGGCAGGTGGTATGACTTTGTTGGTTATTTTCGAGGCAGAGCAAATATAGGTGTGGGGAGTGGGGTTGGTTTCCCGGCCCCAGACCCCTCTGCCCCAAGTCCAGTGCGCAATCCAGGTGTCACTGTGTCGCCTGTGTTTCTTTTTAACAACGGCGGTGGGGCGGGGACAGACACCACATTGCTAGATTACATTGCGGTCGAAAAGGTCGATGATCTTTTGCCGCTACCGTCCCGGCCATGGCTGGCCGGTGACTCTCAACGCAAAGGGCAGGTGGTCACCCATCTTGGTCGATCATGGATTGCTCGGATAGACAACACAGGAGTCGCGCCACCGTCGACGGCCACAGGCACTGCAACCTGGGGTCTTTTGGCAGACAAGGGAGTGGACGGAACCCCCGGAACCCCCGGAACCCCCGGAACCCCCGGAACACCTGGAGCACCTGGAGCACCTGGAGCACCCGGAACACCCGGAGCACCCGGAGCACCCGGAGCACCCGGAACACCTGGAGCACCTGGAGCACCTGGATTGAATTCTGCTTCTGTTTTGATTTACCGCAGGGCAGCGACGGTGCCTCCATTGCCTAATGCAAACGTCACCTATGCATTTGCCACAGGTGGGCTGTCTGGGCTTACCAACAGTTGGAGTGCAACAATTCCAAATGCAAATGGTAATCCTGTTTGGATAAGCCATGCGAGTGCCAGCAGCACTGGTGCCACAGATACAATTCCAGCCACAGAATGGAGTGCTCCAACAAGGCTAGCTGAAGACGGAACTCCCGGAGCCCCTGGAACTCCCGGAGCCCCTGGAACTCCCGGAGCCCCTGGAACTCCCGGAGCCCCTGGAACGCCCGGAGCGCCCGGAGCGCCCGGAGCCCATGGCTTGAATGTCGCAGTGGCATATTTGTACCAGCGTGCTGCTTCGGCTCCGGGTGCAGTAGTCAACACTCTGACATATACCTTTTCAACAGGTGCACTTTCAGGTGTGCCAGGTGGAGGTTGGACAACTGCAATTCCAGCTACTGATGGTAACCCACTGTGGGTTCGAACGGCTGTGGCCAGCTCGACTGGATCTACCGACAGCATCCCAGCATTTGAATGGTCCAGCGCAAGCAAGCTGGTTGAAGACGGAACTCCCGGAGCCCCTGGAACTCCCGGAGCCCCTGGAACTCCCGGAGCCCCTGGAACTCCCGGAGCCCCTGGAACGCCCGGAGCGCCCGGAGCGCCCGGAGCGCCCGGAGCGCCCGGAGCGCCCGGAGCGCCCGGAGCGCCCGGAGCCCCTGGGCTAGATGCTGTTGCTCAAGGTGCAGTAGCACCTTTTCATGTCGTGGCTTTTGCCACTGGCATAATTAAGAGTGGCCAGTTGCCACAGACACGCCAGTTGGTTCTTAATCGAGGGGCAACCAACGTCGCATCATTGGCAGCCTGGTCTGTGGTTTCTAGCTCGGGCATGTTGATAAGCGTCAGTTCTGGAGGCCTTGTGACTCTTCTCGATTTGACAATCAACAGCAGCACCGCAATTATTCGCGGCACATTAAACGGTGTAAACTATGACTTTTTAATTCCAGCTTCAAGAACACTGGACGGTTTTTCTTCCATGGCTGGATCGACAACGCTGTTCTTCCCGTCATCTGACACAATTACTGTGTTGGGCACTTCTGCGGAATTTGCCGTCGGTGCGAATGCCGCCATGACAGTTGCAATGGATGCTTCGTGGCAAAGCACGGGTTCTGGCTCGACGGGCGGTTTTTTTGCACAGCATTCGGTCGACGGTGGTGCGTCTTGGGCGATTATGGGGGAGGGTGTTTCAGCAACTGCATTCATGTTTGAGCCTGCCAGAGTCGGTCTCAACCGCACCCTGGCACCTGTCCCCTTCGCCCGTCTGGTTCGTTTCAGGATACAAGGGTCGATGTTTAATAATAACGATGTATTTGACTCCAGAATCTCAGCAATGTGGGTGACGGCATGAAGAGGGTCGGCATTGTCAACAATAAAGAGCTACAAGTCTTTGCTGAGGAGAGCTGGCAAGGCTATGCAGATCGTCTTGCTGGGGCAGTCATTGATGTCCCAGATGGCTATCCTGAAAGCCTGCGCTGGAACGGTGAGGACTTTGAAGCGATCCCTCTGAGCCTGACCCCGCATGAGATATATAATCTATTTACCACTGCTGAGAAAGTGCTTTTTCACGGCAGTCAATGGCCGCAGGTGCATGGCTTGATAGCAGCATTGATGTTCCACGAAGGCACAATAGAAATCCAGAGCAGCTTTTATCAAAATGGTGTGGGTCTGCTGTTCGCTCTTCACGGCAACTCAGAATTCAATCCAGAAAGGGTCGGCAGAGTCCTCAGAGGTCTTCCCCTGGAGATCGCACTGTGAAGTGCACCTTGGCCATCCATTGGCAACTACCTCTGAAGGTGCAAAGCGCTACCTTTGCCACGTCGACTGTTGCCCTCCCTCAGCTTGCCGAGCGGGGTAAGGGGCTGATCGACGATCTTATCGCCCACGGCCTGATTGGAGCATGAATATGAGTCAGTTGAAACCATTCTTAGAAGACTTAAACCTGCTGATCTTGCCCATCGTGGCTGCTCTGGGGGTGTTCCT
>QLUN01000040.1 GCA_018725455.1 Chloroflexota bacterium | reverse complement strand
GCTCGCTCGGAGACCTTTGCTGATCCCTTCAATGAATACGCCCTGCCACAGACTGCCTTCAGATTCAAGCAGGGGTTCGGTCGGCTCATCCGGTCGAAGACCGACCGGGGAGTGATGGTGGTTCTGGATAGCCGGCTGAATACGAGGAGCTATGGCCCGGTGTTTATGAATTCATTGCCACCGTGTCGCTCGGAAAGGGGACCATCACGTAATCTTCCCGATGCCGTGAAGGCATGGCTTGGCCGATAGACATGCAACCAAGACTCAGGGATTTGCAAACCACTCTCACCCGGCATGAGGGCAATGCCTATATTGTGCTGCGTGATCCCCTGGGAATGAGCGAAGAAATGATTCTTGTTCCCCAGGCACTGGCCCCATTACTGGGCCTCTGCGACGGCAGCCGCGACCTGGCTACTCTACGAACGGCTTTTGAGCTGCGAACCGGCATCTCCCTTAGATCGACGGTTCTGGAGCAGTTGATTCACCGCCTGGACGAGGCTTTGCTGCTGGATAACGAAAGATTCGCCCAGGCCCATGACGCCGCTCTCAGCGAATTTCGCGCTGCCCCCGCCAGACCGCCGGTACTGGCCGGCAGGAGCTACCCCGCTGATCCCGGCGAACTTAAGGATATGATTAAGGGATATCTGTCAAGCAGTCAACGAGTCGAGAGTCGGAGAGGGGGACTCGGGACTCCAGACCCCGGTCTCCGGACTCGTGAGGGGGACTCGGGACTCCAGACTCCAGACCCCGGACTCCGAACTATCGACGGCTTGATAACCCCACACATCGATTTTCAGCGTGGTAGCGCAGTTTATGCTCATGTTTGGGGAAGCGCAGCCAGGACGATTCAGGATACGGAACTGGCGATCATCTTCGGCACGGACCACCTCGATGGGCGCAATCTGTTTACCCTCACCAAACAGCACTATTCGACCCCCTGGGGAACTCTGCCCACCGCTGGGGACATGGTCGACCGAGTTGCCGATGCCCTCGGCCGAGATATCGCTTTTGAGGATGAGCTGCATCACCGCAATGAGCACTCCATCGAATTGGCGGCAGTCTGGCTCCACTACTTTCTCGGGGCCCGAGGGTGTGAGCTGTTGCCCATTCTCTGCAGCTCGTTCACGCAGTTTATGCTCGGCGATAACGACCCACTGAACGATGAGCAGATCGCGGCGATGATCGATTCTCTCCGAGCCATCACCCGATCGCGACGGACGCTCCTGATAGCAGCGGTGGACTTAGCTCACATGGGACCAGCATTCGGGGACCGCTATCCCATCGACGCCATTGAGCGGGCCAGGGCCACTGCCGCGGATGAGAGGCTCATCCAGGCGATGTGCGCTGCCGATGCTGATGGTTTCTTTGCCCAGATAAAGAGAGAGCGCAACAGGCGGCGAATATGTGGGATGGCGCCGATCTACCTCACCCTTCGCTTATTGGACGGAGCACGCGGGAAGGCTTTAGGCTATATGCAATGTCCCGCTGATGCAACAGGTGCCTCGTTGGTTTCGATCTGCGGGGTGGTGCTGGGGGATAGGGGATAAAAGGAGGGTTCTGTGATTGACGAAATCCTGCCAAACCTATATCGGATTGAGGTTCCCCTTCCCGATAATCCCTTGAAAGCTATCAATTCGTACGTAGTAAAGGCTGGGGGGCAATCTTTGATCATCGATACCGGAATGAATCGCCCTGAGTGCCTGAGTGCAATATCCTCAGGGCTCAAGGAAATCGACGTGGATCCAAAAAAGGCAGAGTTTTTTGTTACTCATTACCACGCCGATCATTCAGGGCTGGTGTCGAGCCTCGCTGCGGATGCCTCGACAATCTATTTCAGTCAGGCGGACGCAGCTATTCTTAACCAAGTCAGCTCCTGGTTGGAGAAACAGTCCTATTTTGCTCGGATGCACGGTTTCCCCGAGGATGAGCTTCAAAGGGCCGTTAAGAGTCACCCGGGTTTGAGATACATCTCAAGAGGGCGACTGGACTTTCTTCTGGTGAAAGAAGGCGACACCATAAACATCGCGGACTACGCATTTGAGTGCATTGAAACCCCCGGTCACACCAGGGGTCATATGTGTCTTTACGAGGCCGACAAGAAGCTCTTTATATCAGGAGACCACATCCTCGGCGATATAACCCCCAACATCTCAGCATGGTCCGATGAAGAAAATCGCTTGAATCAATATCTGATAAGCCTGGACAAGGTTCATGATCTCGATGTTGAGCTTGTATTGCCTGGACATAGGGGCTATTTCAAGAATTTTAGGGAGCGAATTCAGCAACTGAAGTCCCACCACCAGGTGAGAGCCGATGAGGTTCTCTTGATTCTTCAGAAAGGTAGCAAGAATGCCTTTCAGGTGGCATCGGAAATGAGCTGGGATATGACCTACAGAACATGGGCGTTATTTCCCAGCATGCAGAAATGGTTCGCCACCGGGGAGGCGATTGCTCACTTGAGGTATCTTGAGGAAAAGGGAAAGGTGAGAAGGGAAGTCGAGGGGAAGAAGATAGTATTCTTATTGAGATAGAGGGCTTCAAGTCACACGGGGCGAATAAATTCGCCCCCTACAGATCATGAAAATTTACAACCTTCGACTGCGGCTGATGCAGGCCCCCCACCTCGGAAATTTCAGGGATGGTTTCCTCGCCGGAGTCCGAAAAGGGTGGCGCAGTTTCGTTTGGATCTGCAAGATCATGATCCCCATTTCCTTTCTGGTCACTCTCCTCCAGTGGACTCATTGGTTAAAGCACCTGGATTTCTTATTAGAGCCATTAACCAGCCTCATTAACCTGCCTCCCGAGGCAGGCTTGCCGATCATCATTGGAATACTAATAAGCACCTACCCGGTTATCGCCATCATCACCGTCATTCCCTTCACTATTGAGCAGATGACCTTGATTGCCATATTTACCCTGATTTCGCACTCCCTGATCATGGAAGGAATCATCCAGCACAAATCTGGACTCAACATCATTAAAGCAACCCTCATTCGCCTTACCGCCGCCATCGTGGCTGTGCTGGTAGTTTCGCAATTCCTCGGTGATACCGGCCAGAGCGTCGGACTGCCGGCCGATCTCATGGTCCACACCCCATTTCTTGAGGTCATCAAGGTTTGGGCTATGGACCTGATAGGTCTGCTGGCAAAAATCCTGGGAATTATCATGCTGGTCATGATTATACTGGAGTCCCTAAAATCTCTGGGCTGGATCAAATACTTGCACCGCTTCCTCCGGCCTTTGATGAAAGTTCTAGGGGTTTCCGACCGGACGGCAACGATGTGCGTCGCTGCCATCATATTTGGCTTATTATATGGAGGGGCTATTATCGTCGAAGAGACTAAGAAAGGGACCTTCACAAAGGAAGAACTGGAACGTCTTCATATTTCCATTGGTATCAATCACGCCATGGTCGAGGACCCGGCGCTTTTCGCGGTACTGGGATTGCCCGCTCTCCTGATGTGGGGTCCCCGGTTTATCATGGCTATTATAGCGGTTCAGACCTATCACGCTATCACACATTTTACGAACAGATTGCTTCACATCTAACAGCGTAAGTAATTGTGCTGGATAGCATTACTTGCCCTGATTAGGGACGAAGCAGCTTCTGAATCTGTGCCGCCTGCCTGGAGAATACCGCCATCAGAAGCGAAGTCCGCCCGCCCAGATAACGAAATCGCTTGTAGCGGGATTTAACCAGCCTGGTGGGGGATTGCGTCTGAACCTGAAGCAGTTCCCGGAGAATGAGATTCCGCAGCATCCGGGCAGCCTCCTCCGGGTCGGTATGAGCCCCACCTTCGGGCTCCGGAACCACAACATCGGCCACTCCAAGCCGCTTACAGTCGGCTGCCGTCAGCCTTAAAGCTGAGGCAAGCTCCGCTGCCTTTTCGACGTCCCTGAAGAAGATGGAGGCTGCTCTCTCGGGTGAGATCACCGAAAGGAAGGCATTTTCCATGATGAGAACCCGATCGGCAATACCGAGTGCCAGAGCCCCCTCGCTCCCCCCCTGTCCGATGATTGCCGAAATCACCGGCGTGGGGATGTCAGCGAGGAGAGCCATAGTAGAGGCAATGGCATTCCCGATCCCCCTTTCCTCCGATTCCGCTCCTGGATAGGCGCCGGGGGTATCGATAAGATTGATCAGGGGCAAATTGAACCGGGCTGCCAGCCTCATGGCACGCTGTGCCTTGCGAAAGCCCTCCGGTGCAGTGTGTCCTTCATTGCGGTCCCGCTGTTGCCCGATGATCACCACGGTCTCTCCTCCAATCTCAGCCAAGCCACTCACGATGGCGGGATCATCACTGTAGGAGCGGTCCCCATGAATCTCAATGAAGGTCGAGGTGATTCGGGTAATATATTCCATTGAGGTGGGCCGCTCGGCATGTCGGGCTAATTGAACAGTTTGCCAGGCCTGCTCCTGCGGATGAGTGGGGGCAAGATATGGGCGTACTTTTTTCTTCATCCCCAGTCGGTACCGGGAACTGAGCATATCCAGGATGATGGAGATCAGGTGGCGAAATCGGGTTCGATCAACGATCTGGTCCACCAGCCCATGCTCCAGGTGAGATTCGGCGGTGTGACCCATCTCTGCGAGTCTGGAGTCTGGAGTCTGGAGTCCGGAGTCCCCTGTCCCCGACTCTTGACTCTCGACTCTTGACTCTCGACTCATAACGCGTAGGGGGGCAAATCCGATCATCGCCTTGGGCTCGGCGATAATGAGGTCACCGAGATTGGCGAAGCTGGCATAAACCTCACCCGTGGTGGGATGAGTTAAGACCGAGATATGTGGTAAGCGACGGGCTTGCAGCTTCTTTGCCGCCACCACCGTCCTGGCCATCTGCATCAGGGAAAGAACCCCCTCCTCAATTCTAGCGCCACCCGATGAAACCACGGTAACCACGGGGAGCTGCCTTCTGGCTGCTATCTCGAATGCCTTAGCTATCCTATCACCCACCACCAGGCCCATGTTACCGCCGAGAAACCCGAAGTCGAGCACCGCCAGCACCGCGGGGTTACCGCCGATGGTACAAATGCCGGTAACCACTGCCTCGGACAGCCCGGTCCTTTCCTGAGCCTCGCGTATGCGCTGCTGATAAGCGACATTGCGCAGAAGGCGAGCCGGTTCCGCGGCCCCGGCAGCCCGGTCAAGTCCCTGGAAGCTTCCCGGATCGACCAGGAGGTATATCCGTTCCCATGCCGAGAGGCTGTGGTGAAATCGGCACACCTGGCAGACCCGATAGTGCTGATACAACTCCGACCTGGATAGATCGCTCCCACAGGAGAAGCACTGCGCTTCCTCCTCCGGTACCTCCTTCGGGGGCTTGAGGCGGGTCGGATAAATCCGACCCCTACTTCTCCTCTGCTTCTCCCGTTCGGTCAAGTAAGCTACATATGAGATAACTTCTCTCATGGCTCCCCCTCCCAGGGTCTTCCGTGTTCCCTGGATTCAACCAGTCCTTCCTCCTCAAGCTGTTCCATTAGCCTGGCTGCTCGCGGATAGCCGATATGAAGTCTCCGCTGCAGGAAAGAGGTGGAAATGTGGCCGGACTCCTGGCATAACTGCCTTGCCTTTTCCAGGAAAGGATCCAGATCCATCTGCTCAATGGACAAAGAGGAGAATCCTTGAGCCACACGATCAAGCGGCTGCGGAAGGTTCTTCCCCGCCCATTTTCTCCAGAAAGCGACCACCCGATCCATTTCCTCGTCGGAGACAAAACATCCCCGCAGACGCTTTGGTTTATGCGCCTCAGGAGGCACATAGAGCATATCACCCCGACCCAGGAGCTTCTCCGCCCCGATGGTATCGAGAATGGTACGCGAATCAACGGATGAGACCACCGCGAAGCTGATCCGGGTGGGGAAATTAGCCTTGATCAACCCGGTGATAACATCAACCGAGGGGCGCTGCGTGGCGACAACGAGGTGAATCCCGGTAGCTCGGGCAAGTTGAGCCAGACGGCAGATCAGGGGTTCAGCCACGTCTGGAGCGGTCATCATTAGATCCGCGAGCTCATCGATGATCACTATGATGTAGGGTAGTGGCTCAGCGACCTTCGGACTGCGGTTGTAGGTATCGATATTACGAACCCCGATGGAGGCAAATTTGCGATAGCGATGATCCATCTCCAGGGTTACGCGGCGCAATGTTTCAATCACCATATCGATCTCCACTACCACCGGAGTTATAAGGTGTGGGATGCCATTGAAGGTTATCATCTCCACTCGCTTGGGGTCGATGAGAACCAGCCGCACCTCAGCAGGTGTGGCCTGCATCAGGAGACCGGTGATAATGCAGTTAAGACAGACCGTTTTGCCGCTCCCGGTAGCCCCGGCGATGAGGATATGAGGCATCTTGGCAATGTCAGCGACAACCGCTTCCCCGGCAGCACCCTGTCCCAGGGCCACCACAAGTTTGGATTTGGTCCGGGCTTTCTGAAAGACCGGGCTTTCGATAACGTTGCGGAGAGAGACCAGAGCGGTACTGATGTTGGGGACCTCGATCCCCACCAGCGGCTTCCCCGGAACCGGTGCTTCAATGCGCACGTGGGTAACCGCCAGAGCGAGGGCTAAATCATTGGCCAGCGAGGTGATGCGATCTACTTTGACCCTGGTCTTGGATACCTCCTCGAGATTAATCTTGGGGTTGCCATTTTTGTCCAGCCTGGGCTTGCCATTCTGATCCTTCTCCACCACTCTTCGGTATCGGCGAGTCCAGCCGGGCTCGATGCCAAACTGAGTCACCGATGGGCCTGGATTCACCTGCACCACCTTGACCTCCACCCCATAACTGGCCAGTGCCTCCTCAATCAACTCAGCTTGTTTGGCATCATCTCCTCGCGCAAAGCTAGCCTTGGGGGCCTCATCCAGAAGCTCGATGGGAGGTAGCTCCCGCTCTGGTAGCACCAAATCTTCAACTACTGGTTGCTCCGCCAATTCCAGGGTCGCCTCATCGATAGTCGATAGTCGATAGTCGATAGTCCCCCGCCCCACCTCGGACTGCCGACCGCCGACTGCCAACTGCTGAGGTACCTTTGGAGCAACCGGCTTTGCCTCAAATAAGGCTGCCATCTTCAATCTGAGAAGACGGACTAATCCAAGCAGCCCGGAGAGGAGTTTCCGTGTGAGATACCAGAATCCGGTTGCCAGCAGTATGATCAGGTTAAGAACAACTTGCCAGATGAAACTGGCCAGCTCTCTCGCAAAGATGAGACAATA
>QLUN01000004.1 GCA_018725455.1 Chloroflexota bacterium | reverse complement strand
TGATCAAAGTCAAACAGAAGATATCGGGATGTTTTCGTTCTAAAAATGGAGCCGATTACTTTTGCCGAATCCGTGGTTTTATATCCACGGTCAAAAAACAGCGGAAGAACGTGTTGGAGTATTTGTGCAAGACATTTCAGGCATCCCAGGCAAATGCTATTTTGCTGTCTGAAGGAGGGTAGGCTATGTAGTTACCAAATAACTTTAATTTAATTGACAGACTACTCGCGCTATGCTATCATCTTAGCCAAGCTGCAGTTGAGGAGGGATTATAATGCTGCAATTCGACGAAAGAAAAACTCAAGCACGGATCCAGCGCTTAAAGCAATATTATGAAAAACAAGTCCTTGGTAGTCAAGGCTTCATTTGCCAATGCTATTCAAAGTGCAGAGAGTCGGTTCGTAGCATACCAAACTACTATACAGGGCAACTGTCTCATATTGGCAGCAAATATGACTTGCGGAAGGATGGCCGGGAACTTCGCTTGATTATCACAGGCATCTCGTATGGTCATGACGGCGACTACGCGACTATGGAGCAGCGAAGCCGCTTGGTTGTTGAGGACGTTGGAGTAAAGTGTCAGTTTTTACAAAGCGGCTAACTTTGGTTGCAGGAATCCACACATGAGAGGGACTACACTGTTGTTGAAACGCATACTCTTGGGAGAACAAAGCCTGAGAAAGTTTGATAGTTGGAAAGACGAATTCATAGACAAGGTGGGGGAAAAGCAAGACCACATTTACAATATGTTTGGTCTGGTTAATCTGCTTCTTTGTTCTGCCGTTGCAGGCAACGTATAGGTAAGTTTTTCCAAAAATTGTGCTTGACAGGTTTGATGAAATGTGGTATAATAGATCTAGCTTTTGGAGAAACTAAACTGTTACAAGACAGATTGGGGGTGAGAAGGTTTGGGAATGCACAAGTCAAAGCTGAGAGAAAACTAAATAGCGTTGTCAGCGAAAGGAGGTGATAGCGGACAAGATAAGTAGCGAGATAAACGATCAAGGATACCCTAAATTTAAGGAGGAGGCAAAACAATGAAAAATAGAATATTGGTCATGTCACTGGTAATGCTACTGGCCTTCAGCTTGGCTGCTGTTGGCTGTCCGCCACCAGTGGTGGATCCAGTGGTCCCGGTAGTGCCACCAGTGGAGGTAATTACACTGAGAGCTCAAATGGAAGATCCTCGGGGGGTTCCCTGGGTGGAAACAATGTTTGCAGCGTTTGAGACGATAAGGGTAATAAGTGGTGGACGCCTGGTGATCAAGGGTCATCCCGGTGGAGCGATAGTCCCTGCGGATACTGAGCATATGGGTGTACATGAGGGCATCCTCGACATTGGTGTCCAGATGTCGATGCACTGGGCCGGTTTACACCCAGTGGCTCCGCTCTTTACGAACATGATTGGTGGGCCGACAGCGATGGGGCACTTTTACTGGTTTCAGGTGGGGCCGGGCATTGACCTGATGAATGAGATGTGGGAGATGGTTGGTCTTAATGTAAAGGGTGTGGCGGTCATAGCCCAGGAGGAAGAGGTATTCCTCTATATGACCACGCCCATGCGAACAGCAGCCGACCTTAAGGGGCTAAAGCTGCGTCTTTTTGCTGACGAGGCCGCAGTCTTTGTTAAAGAGTTTGGCGTTGTCCCACTCGGTATCCCTAGCCCAGAACTCTATGAGGCGGTGGCGAAGGGAGTAATCGATGGTTTCCAGCATGGTCACTTGATGGTAGACTGGAGAATGGGTTTTCATGAGCTTGTTGACTATGTTTATATCTCACCGGTGCGCCAACCGGCAAGCACCTTGACGATTATAGTCAACCCCGATGTCTGGGCGAGGCTACCTGACGACCTGAGACTCCTCGCCGAGACTGTCTTTTGGAAATACGGAGCCAAGCATAACGCCATAATGACCGCCGGGACTATTGAATATGCGCACAAGTGGATAGACTATGGGGTTCCACTCTTACCCGTGCCCGTCGAGATTGAAGAGGCTGTTCTGCGAGGAGCCGCCGCTCTCTATGCCGAGCGTGCCGCGGGCGATCCATTCTATGCCAGAGTACATGAGTCTCTAAGCAACTGGGCAGCAAGCTATAAAGCTACCTTCCCGCGTCTATAGTGTTCAGATTTTGTGCATCCCCCCGCTCCGTAACCATATTCCGGAGCGGGGGGTGGGGATTCAAGAATGTGAGCAGAAGTCAGAGACTTTCGCCCCTTGTCTAGTTGAGGGGAAAAAGTGGAGTGGGGACATCCCCTAGCCCGTGGAGTGGAGTGCCAATGATGCCATTCTTGCCAGACCAGAAAGCTATAACTCAGCATCACCAGGATAGCATGGCGATGAAAGCCTTTCCACAACCGACCCTGGTAGTAGTTATCCCACTCCAGGAGATACTTGCTGTCTTGGTGAAACCGCTCAATCGTCCATCGCCGATAATCTATCTCTACCAGATCCTGCAGAGCAGCGTCCTCCGGGAAGTTGGAGGAGTAGAATTTCCAGTGGCCTTGCCCTCGGGAGGGACGCTCTCCAAGGAGCCAGCCCAAGGTGAGCGGGGCTTGGCCCTCCAAACTACGATAGGCCCGCTTATTATTAGGCATCTAAGGATCCAAGAACTCGGCCAACTCTGGCAATGGTTGGCCGGCAGCAACTATTTTCACCACATCCTCCTTCAAGGTTCTCTACTCCCTAATATGATACCGTTAGGAGGATAAATTAACAAAAGTGGTATCAGATAATGAGAACGGCATTACGGGTGATCGATTCCATTAGTGAATATACCGCAATGATCGGGCGATGGCTTGCACTTGCCCTAGTTCTGGTGATGACCTATGAGGTTTTCATGCGACATGTATTTGGGTTTTCAAATATGTGGGCACACGAGCTACCCATGATGCTCGGTGCTAGCCTATATGCCCTTGGTTATGCCTATGTTCAGCGTCTCGACGCCCACATCAGAGTTGATATTCTATACGTGCGTCTGTCGCCCAGAGGGAGGGCAATTATAGATGTCCTCGGTGCCCTTGTGTTCTTGTTCCCAATTATGATCATAGTCATCTACTCTTCTATTACGGCGGCGGAGTTTGCCTGGATGAGGAATGAGAGATGGGCGCTTTCTATCTGGTTCCCGCCGCTGGCGCCAGTGAGGACAGTGATAGCGGCAGGATTCTGTCTACTTCTCCTTCAGGGTGGAGCACGATTCATTCGTGACTTACATATTCTGATAAGGAACAAGCCTTATGAGTGAATTGAGTCCAGAGATTCTTACCCTAATAATGGCAGTTGTGATCCTGGTAGGGATCCTCGTTGGCTTTCCAATAGCTTTTGTGTTCGGTACTATATCGCTAGTGCTGGGATACTTGGTGTTCGGAACAGCAGTATTTCCCCTGATTTATATGCGTATCTTTGATATGATGACGAACTATCTCCTCTTAGCGGTTCCTCTGTTTGTTTTTATGGGAGTTATGCTTCACCATGCGGGATTAGCCGAAAAGCTGTATAATGTACTATACTTGTGGTTCGGTAATACGAGAGGTGGGCTGGCGATAGTCACTATATTGGTAGGTATTACGATAGCTAAAACTGTCGGTATAATTGCCGCCTCTATCGCTATGCTATCAGTAACTGGTCTTCCCGCTATGTTGAAGCGGAATTACAGCAAGAGTCTAGCCAGCGGCACGGTTTGTGCCAGCGGCTGTCTCGGCATCCTTATTCCCCCCTCTATTATGCTGGTTACCTACGGAATGATGGCTGGTCTATCGGTTGGAAGGCTATTTTTTGGGGCTATCATTCCCGGACTTATTCTTAGTGGCACCTACCTAATCTACGTTGTCGTTCGTTGTTATCTTCAACCAGCTATTGCGCCGGCAGCACCTCCTGAAGAGCGAGCGAGCATCGCTCCTACCAGGAAAATCCTTATGTTTATCACCGCGGTAGTTCCAATCGCAGTCGTTATCCTGTCAGTATTAGGCGTTATCTTTTTCGGGATAGCTCCGCCCACAGAGGCAGCAGCCATAGGGGGCTTCGTGGCCATGCTGTTGGCTATTGCCCATGGCCGATTTAACTTTGGAGTGCTAAAAGAAGCCGTAACCGCGACAATAAGGATAAGCGCTTTTATTTTTCTTTTTATAGCAATGGCTATGGTCTTCACCAGTGTATTTCTCGGCTTCGGGGGTGGAGCGGTAGTGACGGGGATTATTCTGGGTGCCCCCGGTGGTGAATGGGGTATGTTTGCGGCAATAATGTTTATGGTATTTGTGTTGGGCATGTTTCTGGATTGGTTACCGATACTCTTCATCATAGTTCCGATAGCAACCCCCATTGCTGCTGACCTAGGGTTTGACTCTATCTGGTTTGCGATCATGGTGTGCACTAATCTTCAGATGTGCTTCATGACTCCTCCCTTTGCTGGGGGAATATTTATTACCCGGGGTTTGGCTCCGCCGGAAGTCACTACGGGGGATATAATCCGGGGGGTGCTTCCATTCGTTGGACTTGTAATTGTTACTCTTGGCATCTTAGTAGCTTTTCCTGAGCTGGTTACCTGGCTGCCAAATCAAATGATCAGATAACAACTTAATGGGGGTATTTAATGGTAGTGACAGTCATTCTTTTTCCTCCTTTTTCTCGTGTAATAGCCAAAGAAAAAGTCAATATTGATTTTGCAGAAGATCAGAGAGTTAGTTTCTGGAGAGTACTCGACAGATTTAGAGATGAATATCCGATTACAAAAACTTTGTTGCCGTCGGTTTCGGATCACGCTAAAGTTTATGGAAACTTGTTCGCGGTCAGAGGTTCTAAGCTGTTACTATTAGGTGATGAGGTTTTTGACAAGGATATTATAAAGCTTTATGGTTCCATCGCGGGTGGATAGTTGTTTTCTAGTGTTGCACATGGATGTGCAAAAAATAGCAAACTGCTAAAGGGGGGGTATAAAGATGAATGGCTACTGGAACAAAGTACTCAGAGTAAATCTAACCGAACGCAAATGGTCTGAAGAAAGTATCAAGGAAGAATTATTGAGACAATTTATAGGCGGAAGTGGTCTTGGTGCAAAGCTTTTATATGATGAAGTTAGTGCTGATGTTGACCCTTTAGGTTCTGAAAACAAGATTTTCTTCATAACAGGTCCTTTTTGCGGGACAATAATTCCTACTTCTGGCAGGCATGCTGCTGTTACAAAGTCCCCCTTAACTGGTATATTTGCTGAATCAGATATTGGAGGCTTCTGGGGCTTCGAGCTAAAAAAAGCCGGATTTGACGGTGTTATAATCGAAGGGAAATCAAGAAGTCCTGTTATTGTAAGTATAAGTGATTCAAATATTGAGATCAGAGGCGCAGAGTATCTTTGGGGAAAAGATACTGTCGAAACAGATAGTATATTAAAAGAGTCATTTTCACCTCATGTGCAGGTAATGAGCATCGGTCCGGCGGGGGAAAATCTGGTAAAATATGCATCTATAATAACGGACGGAAAACATGGCAGAGCATTGGGCAGGTGTGGTATTGGGGCAGTGATGGGATCGAAAAAATTAAAAGCTATTGTTGTAAAGGGATCTAAAGAAATAACAATTTTTGATAGTTCAAGTTTAACGAAGTCAATAAAAAGCATGGTAGATGGAGTTAAAAAAGCTACACTAGCCCTGAACAAGTTTGGAACTTCGGGTGGAGTGATCGGCCATGAAAGCTATGGGAATTTTCCTCTTAAGAACTGGTTAATGGGCAGATGGCCGGAAGGAGCAGAAAAAATTTCCGGTCCTAAGATGGCAGAAACTATACTGATAGGAAAATATAGATGTAAAACTTGTATTATTGGTTGTGGTAGAAAAGTCAGGATTGAAAAAGGGCAGTATAAGGGAGTTGATGGAGCAGGTCCGGAATATGAAACAATAGGAACATTGGGAGGAATGTGCCTTATAGATAACCTGGAGGCAATCGCTTATGGTAGCCAACTGTGCAACAGGTATGGGATGGACACTATTTCTACCGGCAGCGTAATTGCTTTTATAATGGAACTTTTTGAAAAAGGGATAATAACAAAAGCTGATACCGGAGGTATTGAGGCTAATTTTGGAAACGAACAGGCAATGATCGAGCTGATCAAATTAATCGCAGAAAGAAAAGGGATTGGGAGAATCTTAGGCGAAGGGGTAAGAAAAATTGCAGAAGAAATTGGCGGGATGTCAATAGAATATGCCTTTCATGTTAAAGGGTTAGAAATTCCGGCGCATGATCCCAGAGCTTTTAATGGACTCGCACTATCTTATGCAACATCTAACAGAGGAGCATGTCATTTAGCCGGATTTACTCATGGGTATGAAAAAGCTTTTGTTATGCCAGAGTTTGGTTATGAAAAGCCACATGATAGACATTTGATAGCTGGGAAGGCAGAGTTTGTAGTAAAGATGCAAAATCTTATGGGTATTTTCGATTCGATAAAGTTATGTAAACTTATGTTGGTTGGTGGCGGATTGAGACTCAGCACTATTGTTGATTGGGTGTCTCATGTAGTGGGCTGGGAGGATTATTCCCTTGATGAGTTAATGACTACTGGAGAAAGAATATTTAACATTAAAAGATTGTTCAATGTTAAATGTGGCATATCAAGAAAGGATGACATCTTACCGATGCGTTTCCTTACCCGTAAAAGAGAAGGGCCGGACGTAGTAGTAAATTTACCGCATCTAGGCTTGCTGTTAAGTGATTACTACACTTATCGCGGGTGGAGTGAAGAAGGGATTCCAGAACAATCAAGACTTGCAGAGCTTAATTTGACTTAACTGTTATCACATGCTCCTGATCTATTTTGGTAGAGCGAGAACATCAAAGGAGGAACTGAGATTGATGTAAATGTCAAGCTTTCGGGAATCAGTAAGTATTGAGAACCGAGCTAGGTGAACGGTTACGAAATTGGAATGCCAGTGTAGTTACCCACGTAAAACAATTAGGGAGGAGAAGAACAAATGGCGCAGAAAACGTTTACACTACTAGAGCAACCAGCGAGGATTATTTTTGGGATCGGTGCTGCAGATATCTTAGGAGATGAACTGAGGCATCGGAAACTAAATAAGGCCTTAATTGTTACAGATGAAGGAGTAAGAAAGTCTGGCGTAATTGGCGTTATAGAGAAGTCTTTAGAAAAGGCAGGAGTTGCTGTTGAAATTTTTGACGAGGTTAGGCCAAATTCCGGGGTTCAGATAGTAGAGAAGGGCACGCGGATAGCCAAGGAGGAAAGTCGCGATGTAGTTGTAGGAATAGGTGGTGGTAGCTCCATGGATACGGCAAAGGCTATTGGGGCAATGGTTACGAATGAAGGTTCGATTCAAGATTACGAAGGATTGCATAAGCTAAAAAAGCAACCGTTACCTATAGTACTCTTGCCTACAACTGCAGGTACTTCCAGCGAGGTCACTCTGTGGGCGGTTATCACCGATGAGGAGCAAAAACGAAAGATGGGCATTGGGAGTTCTATGTTGATACCTACGTTCGCGATAGATGATCCGCTATTGACTATATCCCAACCTCCTAATGTAACGGCTGCTGCAGGAATGGATGCTCTAACCCATGCCATAGAATCATATGTAAATACTGCGGCGCAGCCCATATCTGAATGCTTTGCTTTAGAAGCCATTAAGTTAATCGGGAAGTACTTGCGACTTGCTGTGGCGAAGGGTGGGAATGTTGAGGCAAGATATAACATGCTCCTTGGGACTTTAATGGCGGGTTTAGCTTTTCATCAGACTAGGCTGGGAAACTGTCATGCGCTTGCCATGCCATTAGGGGGAGGGAAATGGCAAATTCCACATGGCCTGGTAAATGCAATATTACTACCTCATGTAATGGAATTCAATCTGATCGGTAACTTAGACAAATTCACTTTAGTGGCGGAGACAATGGGGCAAAAAACGGATGGTCTATCTTTAAGGAAAGCCGCAGAGCAAGCGATAGTAGCGATTAAGGAATTAAACGAGGATGTTGGAATATGTCAGCGGCTTGGAGACTTTGGAGTAGAGGGGAAAGATCTCCCTGAAATTGCCGGAGAAGCTATAAAAAGCGGTAACATTGCGGTTAATCCCCGTCAGACTAATATTGATGATTTGATAAGTATCGCTAAAAAAGCCCTTTGAGCAGCGCCTTTTCATTTTTGGGATAGGGCTTATTAGAAGTCCACAGGACTGGTAAGCCGTTCCATAGCAACTTAAAGACTGCCATAATGTGATTGTACCCTTACCGCAAAGCGCGGAATGCAAGTATAACGGTCTATGCAAATGACTATATACTGGGATACAGGGAAAAGAGATTGACTTTGGTCGGCGCAGAGTGTAAAATGAGTCCCGGAAGTGAACAAAAGTAGCCGAAAGGGGGTGATAGCCTTCAGAGGATAGCGGTTAAAGTTGCCAGAGACGATCGATGGTCGGTGATCAGGCTCCAGCAGAAATCGTTTCTAGATAGCCTGACGAGGAGGGTTTGAAAGATGTCGACGCGATGATAGTATGACGTATATCAAGCCGGGTCAAAGCAAAAAGCAATCAAAGGAGGAAAAAGTGAAGCAGAAAATATTGTTAATTCCGTTGGTACTGTTGATAGCCTTGAGCTTGGTTGCCGTTGGCTGTCCGGTGCCGGTGGATCCAGTGGAACCGGTACCAGATCCTTATCCCACTAGGCCCATTACTCTGATTGTTTCTTTCGCGGCTGGAGGTGGGACGGATATCGGAGCACGGTTGCTGGTACCCCATGTTGAAGCACTGTTGGGCCAGCCGATTACGGTGATAAATGTTACCGGCGGTGGAGGTTGGGTGGGGTGGACCCGGTTGGCAACAGCCGCGCCCGATGGTTATACCATTGGCTACCTGAATACCCCCGCCATTCAGGTTGGCTACCTTAACCCGGAGCTGGCGAACCCTCACAACTTAGAGAGCTTCTCCGCCATAGTCAACCATGTTTTCGACATTGGGATTATAGCGGTCAGGGCAGACAGCCCATTTATGACCATGGAGGAGCTTATTGACTACGCGGTCCAGCATCCGAGGAAGTTGAGCTTTACCACCACTGGCGCCATGGGTGACGACCATCTAAGGCTGCTAGCTATAGAGGCTGCAGTTCCGGGAGCTGAATTTAAGGCTGTTCATGGAAGAGGAGCTGCCGACTCCATAGCACTGGTTCTGGGTGGCCATACGGATATCCTGGCAATAAATGTGGGTGAAGTTGTGGGTTTGGCCCGAGACGGGGAGGTGCGAGTCCTGGCGGTATCTGATCTTGAAAGATCTCCTTTCCTGCCCGATGTACCCACTCTATATGAGTTAGGCTTTGGGCCCATTGTCAATTACTCCGCTCGAGGTATCGGTGCTCCTGCCGGAGTTCCTCGCCACATTTTAGAGAAGTTAGCAGAAGCCTTCAAGCGGGGCATGATGCACCCAGAACACGTGGCAGCAATGGAGAAGGTGGGACTTGCTCTGAAACCCATACTCCTCGATGAATACTATCAGTTCCTCAAGGACGAGGAAATAATGATTAAGAAGCTGCTAGGTTGGTAATTTAGGCCAGGGGACACAGGACATTTGCCCTGTGTCCCCTGCATAAAAAAGGAGAATGTCAACATCAAACTTGCAGACCAGATTATTGCCATTTTTGTTGTCCTATTGGGAAGTTGGTTATTCCTGATCGCTGAAGGTTTCCCAGTAGGGGCAGATATGTTCCCCCAATCTGTGTTGGTGGTCATGATGTTATTAGCAGCCATATTGTTCGGCTCTGGTTTCCTCCGTAAGAGAGCCAAAGCCCCAGCAAAACAACAGGGCCTGACAAGCGCCATACGACCTTTTGCTAGCCCCCTGATAACTTTTCTATTTTGTGTCATCTATGTCGCCTTAGTTGGCATAATCGGCTATTTCATAGCTACGCTCGTGTCTGGCGTGGGTATGATGTTCTATCTGGGGGTGCGCCGTCCGGTTCTCATCATTTGTTCCCTGCTCGGACTCTTGACCTTTATTTATGTGTTTTTTGAGGTCACATTTCGTATTTTTCTCCCCCGTGGCCTGCTCTTTTGAACCACAATAATGCATTAAGACGTTGTAGAGCGACGCTTACGTTGGTTGAAAGAATAATGACCTGAATCCGTGAAATCGTATTTGGTGACCTCACCCAGAGGGTGAATCCTTCCGTGTTTGTGCTCACGGATTCAGGAAGGAGAAACCGTATGGAAGAATGGATAGTATTCCGAGTCCTGTCACTTGTGTTTACATGGCCTGTTCTGACTGCGATGGTTGTCGGTATCCTGTTAGGTATACTGGTAGGCGCATTGCCGGGTCTTACGGCTACCATGGGAGTGGCCCTTCTTATCCCATTAACTATTGGTATGGACCCAGCGCCAGCGATACTGATGCTCATGGCCATCTACGGCGCAGCTATCTACGGTGGTTCTATACCGGCTATTTTGCTGCACACCCCAGGCACGCCTGCTGCAGCTGCGACCGCTTTAGACGGGTATCCCTTAGCGTTACAGGGCAAAGCGGCGTCGACCCTCTGTGTGGTGACTCTGACTTCAACGATTGGTGGGCTAATCAGTGGTTTTGCTCTCCTTTTACTGGCTCCGCCGCTATCAGTATGGGCTCTGAAATTTGGCCCCCCGGAGTACTTCCTGCTGGCGTGCTTTGGCTTGACGGCGCTGGCTAGTTTAGCTTCCGGGTCTATGCTCAAGGGTCTAATTGCTGGGGCATTTGGTCTCCTGCTGGGGAGCGTGGGTGTGGATATTATGACGGGGTTTGCCCGCTATCATTTCGGGCTGGTGGTTCTGATAGGGGGTCTCCCCCTGATACCAGTTCTGATTGGCTTGTTTGCCCTATCTGAGGTGTTGATGATAAGCGAAACCGCCCATGACAAAAAGCCCAGCTCACTCTTTGTCAAAGGCTGGGGTATCCTCTCAGCCCTGTCGGATATAATAAAAGACAAAATGAACGTCCTACGGTCTTCTATCATCGGAATCATTGTCGGTGTACTGCCAGGGACCGGCGCCGACATTGCCTCCTGGATAGCTTACGGCGAGGCCAGGCGCTTTTCCAAGCATCCAGAAAGGTTTGGCAAAGGAGCGATAGGGGGGGTCATCGCGTCCGAAGTGGCCAACAACGCCGCTACCGCTGCTACCATGGTACCTGCCCTGACACTTGGGATTCCAGGAGGTGCCGCTGCCGCCGTAATACTGGGGGCCTTGCTGATACAAGGACTGCGCCCGGGACGGGAACTCTTCACCGTACATGCTGAGATGACTTACACGGTTATGGTGGGGTTCATTTTCGCCAAAATCTTCATGGGCATTATCGGTCTGTTAATAGTGCCTCATATGGCTCACATCACACGCGTGCCTAGGGGGATAGTGGCGCCCCTCGTCGTAGCTCTCTGCGTTGTTGGTTCCTTCGCTATAGCTTATCAGATGTATGACGTTTGGATTATGCTTATTTTTGGCCTTCTTGGCTACCTCATGCGCAAATTTGGTTTCCCCCCAGCAGCAACAGTCTTGGGTCTCATTTTGGGACCTATAGCTGAGCTGGGCCTCCGGCAGTCATTAGTCTTGGGAGAAGGAGCATTACTGGCTTACTTCTTTGGCCGCCCCATCAGCGTTGTCCTGATGGCTCTAATAATTATCTCTTTGCTTTTACCGCTCATTAGAAGAAAACGTATCGGTCAAAGTAGCGAACCTGGGATAGGAGCGATTATCGAATAACCTGCACCTTACTTTCACAGGAGGAAATATGAGAAGAAATCTGACCAAGGAGCGAATCAAGGCGGGCAAGACGGCGTATGGCGTTTTCGTCCCTATGTGGTGTCCTGCCATAATAGAGATAATCGGCCATATCGGGTTCGATTTTGCCATCTTCGATGCCGAGCATGGCCCTATGGGAGTAGAGAGCTGCGAACATATGGTCAGGGCAGCCGATACCGTGAATATCACGCCCATCATCCGCGTGGCAGTGAATCTCCAACAGAACATCCTTCGCTATCTGGATATAGGCGCCCTGGGCGTCCAGATGCCAATGATCAACACCAAAGCCGATGCTGAGAGCGTCGTGCAGGCGGTCAAGTATCGGCCAGAGGGGAGGAGGGGCCTTGCTGCAGTGAGAGCAGCCAATTACGGGCTCACGGGTTCCCTGGCCGATTACGTTAGGGAGGCAAACCATGAGACTATGGTGGCAATCCACGTGGAGACCATGCAGGCGGTGGACAACCTTAAAGAGACGCTCACCGTCCCTGGCGTTGACGTTATCTTCATCGGGCCAACCGATCTGTCTTCCGCGATGGGGTATCCAGGCCAGGTCAACCACCCTGAGGTGCAAGAAATGATCGGCAGCCTGGTGAAGGAGATACGCGCTGCCGGAAAGGCCGCCGGCACCATTGCTTATGACCTTGATACCCTGAGGAAGTGCAAAGAGCGCGGCTTTCAGTACATTGCCTACGGTGTAGGACCGATGATTGTAAAATCTGGCCGTGAATACTTGCAGGTTGCCCGCGAATAGCCTCACTTTATAGAAGTAGAGAGTTTTTGGAAAGAGGAGGTACTAATGATATCAGAAAATCCCAAAATCGGCTTTATTGGGTTTGGTGAAGTTGCTTATTATCTCTCTAAAGGACTAAAGGGGGCAGGGATAAAGCAAATCAAGGCTGTTGACCAGCCTATTTATAGTGAGATTGTACGTAACCGCGCTAGGGATGCAGAAGTAGAATTAGCATTGACGCTTGAAGAGCTGGTCATGAGGTCAGAGCTTTTGATTTCAGCCGTATGGGGAAACCTTTCATTAGAGGTTGCCAGAGAGGCAGCCCACTTTATGACCTCGGATAAAATGTTTGCCGATCTCAATAACAGTTCTCCACGGGCAAAGAAGCTGGCTGCAGAAGCAATAAATGCTAAAGGGGCCAAATTTATTGACATAGGATTGATGGCAATTCCTAAAGAGGAAGGGCATAAGGCTTTGATGTATGTTTCTGGTGATGGCGCTGAAGAATTTAAGGCTATCATGAGCAAATACGGAATGAATATCCAAATCGTGCCAGGGGAAGCAGGTAAGGCAATGACTATAAAGACACTATGGAGTATACATACTAAGGGTACTCAAGCGCTTCTCTGGGAGTTGGTGCTTGCTGCACATAAGGTTGGAGTAGACCTTAGCGCTCATGAACCACTTATACAAAAGACTGCAATGGGAGACTTGGTCTTTTCCATTCCTCAATGGTTGGTTATGCATGCCGGGCTTCACGCTGAGCGAAAATCCAACGAGCTTCGAGAAATCGCCGAGGCAATGAGGGAATGGGGTATAGAGCCAATAGTAATCGAGGCAGCGGCTAAGCGCCTCGAATCGGTTGCCAAATATAGCTTGAAGGACTACTTTAAAGCAGAAATGCCTGCCGAAGGCTATCAAGCTATGCTTAAAGCCATTGATAAAATCAGCAAAGAAGCAGAAATAAGTGTGAGGTAAGCAAGATATATCAATTGGGGCAGTAGGACGCATCTTTTTTAGATGGATTATCATTCGACGATCGGCGACTGACCTACTAAACAAAGAAGGATGTGACACAAATGAGCGGTGACTCTATCGAGAACGTTAACCCCTCCTGGCTCAAGGGGTTTTGTAGTGCGGTATTGCAAGAAATGGAGATCCAACCCAAGGATGCGGATTTGATAGCAGAGTCATTGGTGCAAGCTAACCTCTGGGGTGTAGATTCGCATGGTGTTACCAGAATGCCCATTTATGTCGAACGCCTGAGAAAAAAACTGGTTAACCCCAAGCCCAAGATTACTATCCTGCAGGAAACTCCTGCTATGGGTGTCGTGGATGGGGATAACGGCAGTGGACAGGTAGTGGCGTCCCGATCGATGGAGTTAGCCATAGCAAAAGCCAGGGAAAGCGGTGTCGGGGTAGTGGGAATACGTAATTCCAATCACTTTGGTGCCGCTGCCTTTTTCACGATGATGGCCTTAAGGAAGGAAATGATTGGGGTTGCGATGTCCAATGCACCGGCTACCATGGCCCCATGGGGCGGGAAATCCCCCTATCTCGGTACCAATCCTATATCCGTAGCTGTTCCGGCGGGCCAAGAACTACCCATAGTTCTTGATATGGCTACCAGCGTGGTGGCTCGGGGTAAGATCATCCTGGCCGCCCGGAAGGGAGAATGTATTCCTGCGGGATGTGCTATCGACTTGGACGGAGAGGTAACCACCGATGCTGCTAGGGCTCTAGATGGTTGCGTCCTTCCCTTTGGTGGACCAAAGGGTTCTGCTATCTCTTTGTTGATTGATGTGTTGGCGGGAGTGCTAACCGGCGCCGCCTTCGGTCCCCATATTGGGGACTTGTACAGAAACATGGAATGTCCACAGTGCGTGGGGCACATGATGGGGGCAATAGACATCAGTTGGTTCAGTGATGTCGACGCATTTAAGAAACGGATAGATCAGATGATCCGAGAGCTAAAGTCAGTGCCGCCGGCTAAAGGAGTGAGGGAGGTGCTACTGCCTGGAGAGATCGAATCACGCATCCAGCAGCGGCGGGAAGCCGAAGGCATTCCTCTTACCCCGGACGTGCTAAGTGACCTGTATCGGCTGGGATTGGAATACGAGGTGCCATGGTGTGATACTCACCCAACTCCCAACGATGACAGGGGATAGGGTTATAATCCTTTAATGACCACTACCCATGGCACCGGGGAGCTGATCTGTGCCGTGCTTGACCGTGGCTGTTGGAAATTGATTATTGGAGTTGGAGGAGGCGCCACCAATGATGGTGGTGACGGGATGGCTCAATCCCTGGGTGTGCAATTACTGGATTCCAATATTTCTATCGGGGGTAAGAGGACGATTTAGTAGCCGATTTGAATTCAAAAGAAAGGAGAAAAATGACTAAGCCTAAGGTTTTTGTCACTCGAAAGATAGCTCAAGAGGCACTGGATACGATTGGTGCTATTGCCGAAGTGGAAGTATGGGAGGATGAGCTACCACCGCCACGCGACATGCTCCTGAAGAAGGTCCCGGATATTGATGGACTCCTCTCACTTCTCACCGATAAGATAGACGCCACATTGATGGACGCCGCCCCAAAACTTAAGATAGTCAGCAATATGGCTGTCGGTTATGATAACATCGATGTTTCCGAAGCGACAAATCGTGGCATTTTTGTGGGGAACACTCCCGAGGTGTTAACCGAGACTACTGCCGACTTCACCTTTGCCCTGCTTTTGGCAGCGGCAAGGCGTGTCGTTGAGGCTGATGTCCACACCAAGAAAGGGAAGTGGAAAACCTGGGGACCCCTGGTACTATTGGGGCACGACATTCATAACGCCACCCTAGGGATTGTCGGTTTCGGGCGCATCGGCGCCGCGGTGGCGAAACGTGCCATAGGGTTCAATATGCAAGTGCTTTACTATGATAAGGTACGAAGACCGGATGAAGAGAGAGAACTTGGTTTGGAATACGTTCCTGATCTCATAGAGCTACTCGCAAGAGCGGATTTTGTTACTCTTCATATCGCACTTACTGGCGAGACTCACCACCTTATAGGTGCTGCGGAGTTGGCAGCGATGAAGCCGACGGCAATCTTAGTAAATACTTCTCGCGGCCCTGTGGTTGACCAGAAAGCCCTCTACCAGGCACTTAGGTCAGGCCGGATTTTTGCCGCCGCGCTCGATGTAACCGAGATTGAGCCAGTCCCGCCTGATGAGCCGCTACTGACTTTGGACAATGTAATAATTACTCCTCATATTGCCAGTGCTAGCGTCACTACCAGAACGAAGATGGCATCCATGGCTGCGGCAAACCTAATCGCTGGATTGCGGGGTGAAATGCCTCCGCAATGCGTAAATCCCGAGGTGGCGAGCCGCAAAGGCTAAAGTTTTTGGTAAGCCAGGAAGAAAGAGGGGGAAACCATGACCAGAAGGGTAGAATTCTTTTCATGCAGCTGAGCCGCCAGAGTGGGTAACACCCACCGGATGGGGGCGATGCGGAACCTAAAATACGTGGGAAGGAACAGCGTAATGAGCAGTATTGGATGGATAGGAACAGGTGTTATGGGACGGCCAATGGGTGGCCATTTAATTAACGCAGGTCATCACCTCACCGTTTTCAATCGAACCAAGAGCAAGGCCAAAGAGCTAATTGATGCTGGAGCCCAATGGGCTAGCTCGCCTCGAGAGGCAGCCAGGGATCAGGATTTTGTCTGTACCATCCTGAGCTACCCCCAGGATGTCCGGGAAGTCGTTCTTGGAAGGGAAGGCATCTCAGATACGATCAAAGCAGGATCGATATTCATTGATTTTACCACCAGTAAACCCGGCCTGGCTGGCGAAATTGCAAAGGCTCTACAGGAAAAAGGAGTGTCTTGCCTGGATGCCCCGGTTTCCGGTGGAGATGTAGGCGCCCGCAACGCCACTCTCTCTATTATGGTTGGCGGGGATGAAAAAGCTTTCAATGCTGCAAAACCCATCCTGGAAAAGTTGGGGAAGACCATTATCCTGCAGGGTGGCCCGGGTGCTGGGCAGCATACCAAGATGTGTAATCAAATACAAGTTGCCGGAACTATGATTGGAATGGCAGAAGCGTTGATATATGGAACCAAAGCCGGACTAGACCTCGAAACTATGCTTCGCTCCATCTCTGGAGGAGCTGCCAACTGCTGGATCCTTGACAATCTGGCTCCTAGGGCATTGAGAGGTGATATAGAACCAGGGTTTTTGGTGGATCACTTCGTCAAGGATATGAGTGTCGCTCTGGAAGAGGCTCAGAGAATGCAAATTTCACTACCCGGCTTAGCTCTCGTTCATCAGTTGTATGTATCCGTCCAGGCTCTGGGCGGTGGACGTAAGGGGACCCAGGCTCTATATCTGGCGCTGCAACGTATGGCTGGCATGGATTAGGCCGGCCTGCTGCAAAAGGAATAATTAGGATGAGTGTGCGGTCTCAGCCATCTCAGATGATCATTTGTCCATTCCCATCGACGACAACTTCACAATATCTATGTTTGGCGCGGGGATGATGACATTGGCGGCGCATTGTTTGCGATAGGCATCAATTACTTCTTCAGGGATCCGTGAACACAGATTCACTCACCTTCACCCGGTAGATGAAGGAACTTTGACTTCACGGATTCAGGGTATAGCCATGAAGCAGGCTTCCTCTCAAGTGGATGCCGTCTTATCCGGCGCAGAGGTCGGTGATGAGAAGATCGAGGGCCAGCGCTCCATCAACTGTCCCGGTCTTGATTGAAAGGTCGGTATGCAACAGCCTGCGGTAGCTCTCCTCCAGCCGCTCAAGGGAATATCCCCGAGCCTGCCTCAACAACTTTTCCAGTCTCCAGTCGATGGTCTCGCCTATCTTGCCCCCGATGGCGCTAACGGGCAAACCATCAGCCATCAGTTTCCTGGCCTGAATCAGCAAGCGAAACTGACGGGTCATCATATAAAGCAGATACGGAGGCGCCGACCCCTCGTCCAGGAGCTGGTGGGTCAGCCGGGAAGCCTCCCCCAGCCGACGCTGCACTATGGCATCAACCATCGCAAAGATATTCGATTCCCTGGCATAGCTCACCAGCGAGTTGATGTCATCCTCTTCAATACGTCCCTCTCGGGCATGCAGAGATAATTTGTCAATCTCGTTGGAAAGTATCCACAAGTTGTTTCCGATAAGATCGGTGAGCAGCCGAAGCGCCGAAGGCGAGATTTCACACCCCTTGCCGACCACGCGGGTGCGAATCCAGTTTTGGAGCTCCGTTCCCTTCAGGGGTACGTATTCCCTGATATTGGCCAGTGGGGAGAGCTTTCTCAGCAGGGGATTGGCCCTGCTCAGCTTGCCGTCAACCAGCACCAGGACGGTGCTTTCGGGCATGTTGACCACGTGCCCGGCTAACGCACCCCAATCCTTCAATTCGGGTGATTGATCTCGACGCCCTCCCCCGGGCTCGAAGCGAGTCAGCAGTCCCTCAACCATCACCAGTCGCTTCGGTGCCAGAAAGGACATGGTGTTGCAAGTGGAGACAAGTTCATTGAGGCTGACCTTACCCCCTTCAAACCGAACAGCATTAGACTCTCCTAACTCCGCCCCGCCGCAGTCGGCCTTGATCTTAGTCAGCGATTCTTTGATCGAGAAATTGTCCTCACCGTAAAGAATGTAGACCACTGTGAAGTTCCCAGAGACCCAGCGATCGTGGTATAATAGTCTACTGCTCCTACAATTATACCACATTCACGGGGAGCAGTAGACAGGGGTCAGTAAGTATTCAGTTTTCGGCTATCAGGAGTGGGGTGGGGGAGCTGAAGGCTGACCGCTGAAGGCTATTTATGGAACTCGGCATCATTGGACTTCCCAAGAGCGGGAAGACGACGGTCTTCAATGCGCTGACTATAGGCAAGGCGGAAGTCGCTGCCTATTCTACGGGCAGGGAGGGCCCGAACGTCGGGGTAGTGAAGGTGCCTGACTCGAGACTAGAAAACCTCGCCGCGATTCTCAAGCCTGAGCGTACCATTCCGGCCGAGGTGAGGTATCTCGATGTCGGGGCTTCTCCCAAAGGATTTGGCCGGCGGGAGGGGATAGGGGGTCAGTTCCTGGCTCAGCTCAGCAAGGTCGACGCTCTCATCTACGTGATTCGAGTCTTCCCCGATGAGCGCATCCCGCATGTCGAGGGCAGCATAGAGCCTGAACGAGACGCAGGCATCCTGGACCTTGAGCTAGCCTTCTCCGACCTATCGATCATTGAAAGGCGATTGGAGAGGATACGAGTTTCCCTGAAAGCAGCCAAAGCGGCGGAACGGGAGTTAGCCATCAAGGAGCAATCCCTGCTGGATAGGATAAAATCAGCTCTGGGCGATAATGTGCCCCTTAGAGAACAGGGTCTGAGCGAGTACGAGTGTAAGGCGATCCAGAGCTTTCAGTTTCTCACCGCTAAACCATTGCTGTTGCTGTTCAATATCGGGGAAGAACAACTGGGCGAGAGGCAATCCCTGGAGGAGCGATTCCGCTCGAGGTACAGGCGACCTCACTCCGAGGTAGCGGTGCTATGCGGCAAGCTGGAGATGGAGCTTGGCCAACTGAGTAATAATGAGGCCATGGCGTTTCGCTCCTCGATGGAGCTAAGCCAGAGCGGGCTGGATCGAGCCATAAGGCTCTCCTATGGACTTTTGGGGCTCGTTTCGTTTTTCTCTATCGCCTCCGATGAAGTAAAGGCCTGGACGGTTTCGAGTGGAACCACCATTCAGAAAGCGGCGGGCAAGATACATTCGGACATGGAACGAGGCTTCATCCGGGCAGAGGTTGTCGGATACGACGATCTGGTGAAGTGTGGCAGCATCGCTGAGGCTCGTCACAAGGGTCTGATCCAGCTCGAAGGCAAGAACTATGTGGTGCAGGATGGTGATGTGGTTACCATCTTGTTTAACATCTGAGTATAAAAGGAGGACAGAAATGGACCTGATGCACGCCATAAAGAATCGCAGAAGCATTCGCCGGTTGAAAGCGGAGCCGGTGAATAATGATCTCGTCGATACCGTGCTGGAGGCGGGTCGTTGGGCCCCATCGTGGGCCAATACCCAGTGCTGGAGATTTGTGGTAGTGCGAGACGCTTTGATGAGGGGTAAGGTCGCGGAGACCATCTCCCCCGGGAATCCGGCCACTGATGCCATTAGGAACGCCCCGGTGACCATAGTGGTCTGCGGTGAGCTGGGGAGATCAGGCTACAAGAAGGGCGCACCGACGACCGATAAAGGCGACTGGTACATGTTCGATACTGCGCTGGCGACGCAGAACATGATGTTAACCGCCTACTCTCTAGGACTGGGCACGGTGGCCATCGGGTCTTTCGATGCTTCAAAGGTGGCCGAGCTATTGGGGGTACCATCAAACGTTCGGGTGGTGCTACTCCTCCCTCTGGGCTACCCGGTCGAGGAACCAACACCCCCGCGTCGCAAAGAACTATCGGAGATCGTATCTTACGACAGATATTAAAAAACAGGGTCAACTCTATTTTTGCCACGGAGAAGAGAAAAAAAATAGAGTTGACCCCACTCTTTCACGACATGGCGAGACCATTAAGAGTAACTACTGCTAATATTCCTTTCCACGTCTTAGATAGAGGAAACAATCGTCAGACAATCTTCCGTAATGAGGAAGATTTTGCCTATTTCCTTAAACTATTGATAAGATACAAGAAGGAGTTAGGATTCAAGCTCTACCACCTCTGTTTGATGCCGAATCATATTCACTTAATGATTGAGCCCCTTATTGATGGCAGCCTATCTAGGACTATGATGCGTCTAACTTTGGCTTACTCTTCCTATTTCAACAGAAAGTATCAGGGCGTGGGACATGTTTGGCAAGGGAGATACAAAAGTTCAATCATTGATAAAGATAATTATCTTATCTGGTGTGGCCTCTATATTGAAATTAACCCACTAAGAGCGGGCCTAGTAGAAAAACCAGAAGATTGGCAATTTTCTAGTTATGGATTTTATGCTTTTGGCAAAGCCCATCCCCTCATTGAGAAATTAATTGATATTGACCCTTATTATTATCAAGGATTAGGCAACTCCCCAGAGGAAAAACAAGGAAGATATCGTCAGCATATAAACGATGTCATCGATGAAACATTCTTAAGAGGCATTAGAGACCAATTGAACGAAGGGGTGTTCGGAGAAAAGAGATTTATTCAAGAAATGAAAACAAGATTTGAAATCCGTTCACTCCGTGATAGGGGAAGACCCAGGAAGCAAGAAAAATAGAGTTGACCCCATTTTGAGGAGGACATTATGAAAGTAGTTTTCCTGCAAGATTTGCCCGGCGTGGCTCAGGCTGGCGAGGTCAAGGATGTGGCTGACGGTCACGCCAGAAATTATCTCTTCCCCAGAGGCTTGGCGCTACTTGCCACCGCCGCTGAAATCGAGCGCTTGGAAGCCCGGCGTCAGGCTGAAGCCCGGCGACGTGACCAGCAGATGGAAGAAGCCCAGACATTAGCTCAAGCCCTGCAGGACGTCTCGCTCGTCTTCCCCAGAAGGGTGGGGGCCGGGGGAAATATCTATGGATCAGTGCCAAGCACGGCCATCGCCCAGGAATTGCAGCGTCGAGGCTTTAAAGTTGATAAGCATGTGATAAAGATTGAGGAACCCATTCGCAAACTCGGGGACCACGAGGTTGAGATCGAGTTGGGCAAAGGTGTGGTTGCCAGGATAAAGGTCACGATCGAAGCCGCCGGAGAGGGAGAGGTCACCGAGTAGTCAGAGGAACAGTCATGGCTGATGACAGGATACAACCTCATGATCTCGATGCTGAGGAGGCCGTATTAGGC